>JAUZOH010000120.1 GCA_030706565.1 Bacteroidota bacterium
CGCAGCTGGAGTCAATACCCATTAAGCTGCTGGGGTAATGATGGGAAACCCACAAAAGCTTTGGATGCTTTTAAATAGATATATTATCTCTTGATTCTGATTTGATGAAAACAATTGTTTATAAAATTATCCTTTTTTTTGCGTGCCTTGGTTATGTGTTTTTCTCAACTGGCTGTAAAACAAACGATTCAGTAAATACACCCCCCGTTTCTGCTGATACATCATTTGCAAAAGGCGCTGATGTCAGCTGGGTCACCCAAATGGAAGCCAATGGCCGGAAGTTCTATAATTCAGCCGGAACGGAAAGCGAATGCTTAACTTTACTGAAAAGCCTTGGAATGAACAGTATCCGCCTGCGTGTATGGGTAAATCCTTCGGACGGATGGTGCAACACTTCCGATTTGCTTGTAAAAGCCAAACGGGCAAAAAATCTGGGAATGCGCATCATGATTGATTTTCATTACAGCGATACCTGGGCTGACCCAAGCCATCAGACAAAACCTGCTGCATGGACAAATCTTAGCTTTACAGACCTGAAAACAGCCCTGGCAAACCACACCATTTCAGTTCTTACCACACTGAAAAACAATGGCATCACCCCGGAATGGGTACAGGTCGGGAATGAGACCAGTAATGGAATGCTTTGGGATGACGGGAAAGCATCCGCTAATATGGCAAACTATGCTGCGCTGACAACCGCAGGATACTATGCTGTAAAATCCGTTTTCCCAAGTACAAAGGTTATTGTCCATCTGAACAATGGCTATGATAACTCAATGTACCGGTGGATATTCGACGGACTGAAAGCCAATGGCGGAAAATGGGATGTCATAGGATTATCCGTTTATCCCAATTGGTTCACTACTGCTAATGACTGGGCCAATTGTAATACACAGACTTTGGCCAATATGAAGGATTTGGTAAGCCGTTACAACTCGGAAGTAATGGTGGTGGAATGCGGCATGAACTGGGATAATCCGGCGGGGTGCAAGAATTTTCTGACCGACCTGATAGCCAAAGTAAAATCAGTGCCAGGTAATAAAGGGAAAGGGGTATTTTACTGGGAACCGGAATGTAATGTGGGCTGGAACGGTTATGCACTGGGGGCTTTCGACAACAGTGGAAAACCAACTGTTGCACTGGACGCTTTCAAATAAATTTCTATAGTTTTAAAATCAAGAGAGTTATGAGGCAATTTCGTGGGTTAAAAATATTTCTTATTAATTTTTTTTTATTTTTTGTATTGGTGAGCTCCGCTCAAAACCGATTGAAGCTAAATTTCAATGAGGATTGGCAGTTTAGAAATCAGGAAAATTTGTTGCCTTCTATAGATATCCCAACAAATATTAATTTTAGTTTTGAGGGTTGGCAAACAATTTGTCTGCCCCATACGGCAAAAATAGAACCCCTGGTAATAAAAAATCCATGGATTGGAATTAGTTGGTATAAAAAAGATTTCGTAATAAACCCGGAATGGACAAATCGAAAAATTTTTATTGAATTTGAAGCTGTTATGCAACAGGCTGAAGTCTGGTTAAACGGTAAATTGTTGATGAAACATACCGGAGGATACCTGCCGTTTACCATAGATATCTCGAAAGAGGTATCTTTTACAAAAACAAACCGGTTGGTTGTAAAAGCTAATAATCAGGATAATCCTGAAGTGCCCCCGGGAAAACCAATTGACAATCTCGATTTTTGCTACTACAGCGGAATTTACCGCAATGTATCGCTTGTCGTAACCGGTCCGCTGTACATTTCAGACCCGGTGAAAGAAAATCGAACAGCTTCCGGAGGTTTAAAAATTTGGTATCCCCTTGTTTCAAAAAAAGAAGCAGAGATTTCGGTTGCTACTCATATCCGCAACGAATACCCAGGCGATAAAACTTTTATAATCGCTTGTAAGCTGAACGATAAAAACGGGAAAACAGTCGCCACAGCTATTTCTGATAAACAAACAATAACCGCCGGCGGACAAATAAGCGTAACTACCCGTTTGAACATTCCTGATCCGCAATTATGGCATCCGCAACACCCTAACCTGTATACGCTGAAAGTAGAAGTAGTTGAAAATGGTAAAACTGTTGATGCTGTGCAAAGCCATATCGGAATCCGGAAATTCGAGGTTAAAGATGAAAAATTTCTGATCAACGGAGAACCGCTCCTGCTCGTCGGTACCAACCGCCATCAGGAATATCCATATATTGGCAATGCCTTGTCCGACAATGCTCAGTACCGGGATGCAATGAAGATCAAGCAGGCCGGGTTCAATATCGTCCGCCTGTCGCACTACCCGCAGTCACCGGCTTTTATGGATGCCTGCGACAAGCTCGGGCTCCTGGCCATTGACGCAATCCCCGGATGGCAGTTTGTGGGTGATGACCACTTTATGCAACATTCGTATCAGGATGCACGCGAACTTATCCGCCGCGACCGAAACCACGCCTGCGTGGCCATGTGGGAACTTTCACTCAATGAATCGGCCATGCCCGACCAGTTTATGGAAAACATGAACCGTATTGCAAAGGAAGAATCTCCCGAAACGAAACTGCTCACCTGCGGATGGATAAACAAATACTATGATGTCTTTATTCCCGCACGCCAACATGCCAAACCGCCTTACTACTGGAAAAACTATGACGGAAAAATTCAGCTGTTCACCGCCGAATATGGAGACTGGGAATACTTTGCCCAGGATGCCGGATTGAACCAGGCCGGCTATGCCGGACTAAAAGCCGACGAACGTACCAGCCGCCAACTTCGGGGTAATGGCGAAAAGAGGTTGCTTCAGCAAGCCACCAACTACCAGGAAGCACACAACGACAATCTCCGCAATCCTCACCTTGGCGATGCCAACTGGCTGATGTTCGACTATAACCGGGGTTATTCGCCGGACATTGAATCATCAGGGATAATGGATATCTTCCGTTTACCTAAATTCAGTTATTACTTGTATCGCAGCCAAAGCATTCAACCTACATTGAAAATTGCTTCATACTGGAATGAAAAATCCGATTATCATAACCTGAAAGTCTTTGCCAATTGCGATGAAGTCGCCTTATATCTCAACGAAAAGCTAATCGAAAGGAAAAAAGCCGGAAGGAACAGTATTTCCGATAAACTGCCTAATCCCCCGTTCATTTTCGATTTGAAGGCTTTCACCCCGGGAACGCTTAAGGCTGTCGGATATACCAACAATAAAAAAGTGGCTGAAGATAAAATAACGACCGCCGGCAGCGCAAAACTGCTGAAAATATCCTTCGACTTAAGCGGAAAACCTTTTAAAGCCAATGGTGCTGATGTGATATTCGCTTATGTGACTGTCTGTGATAAAAAGGGAAATCAGGTATATGAATCGGATCGGGAAGTGCAGCTTGAAACCAGTACTGGAGCCAGCATTATCGGCCCCGATCATGTTAAAGCAGAAGCAGGTATTGCAACATTCTTGCTCAGGTCCGGTTCTCGTCCGGAAAATATTATTATTTCAGCTAAATCACAAGGACTTTTAAGTGGCAAGTCCACTATTATGTCAACAAAATAACAAAGAGTTGTACAAGTTGATGCATTTAAAACAGGCATACTCAAAAAATATAAGCTATAAAAAAATTCATCAAGGGGGGAAAAAGGGCTTTCAATAAAAGTCCTTCTTTTCTACTTTAAAACATATTAAAAAAACCTGGAAAATATTTAAAATCAAATCTCCTCAGACATTCTTTTTCTAAGCACACTATTTTTTTTGCCAAAAGAAAAATAAATCACCAGGCCAATGATTAACCATGCAACCAGTCTAATCCAAGTGTCCAAGGGCAAAGAAAACATGATGATGACACAAGTAAGAATCCCCAAAACAGGGACAACAGGGACCCATGGTGTCCGAAAGGAACGTGGCGTATCAGGTTGGGTTTTCCTTAAAATAAGTACGGCCGCACAAACCATCACAAAGGCCAGTAAAGTTCCAATGCTGGTCATTTCACCGACAACACGAATAGGAACAAACCCTGCGAACAAACTAATGAAGATACTCAGAAGAATATTTGATTTATAAGGAGTCTGAAATTTCGGATGTAATGTTGAAAAAACTCTGGGCAATAAGCCATCGCGGCTCATGGAGAAAAACACGCGCGATTGCCCCATCAAGTCGACCAGGATCACAGATATATATCCGATAAGTATCGCCAAAATGATGGCCTGACTGAGCCACAGATATGGCGTCTTTTCAATGGCAATGGCTACAGGCGCTGCACTGTCCTTAAACTCCTTGTAATTGGCCATGCCGGTCATTACATAACTAAAAAGAATGAACAAAACAGTACATACCAGCAATGAACCAATGATTCCGATTGGCATATTTCTCTGCGGCCGTTTTGCTTCCTGCGCCATCGTTGCCACAATGTCAAAACCAATAAAAACAAAAAAGATCACACCAGCCCCGCGAAAAATACCACTGATGCCAAATGTACCAAATGTGCCAGGGTTTTGAGGAACATAAGGATGATAATTTTCCGGATGGATGTAATGCCATCCCACGGCAATGAATATCAGGACAATACTTACTTTTATCGTAACAATAACGGAATTAAACCATGCAGATACACCAACTCCCCTGATAATGATTGAAGTAATTCCAATGATGATAAAAATAGCAGGCAAATTAACGATTCCATGAACAAGAGTCCCGTCAGATAATGAAATGCTCTCGAAAGGAGAAAGAAACAATTGCGGAGGCAAATGGATATGATAAGTATCCAGAAACTTGATCAGGTATTGTGACCAACTGATCGCCACGGTGGCAGCACCCACCGAATATTCGAGTATCAAATCCCAGCCAATAATCCAGGCGAAGAATTCACCTAAGGTTGCATAGGAATAAGTATAAGCACTTCCGGCAACAGGAACCAGGGAAGCAAATTCAGCATAACACAAGGCACTAAAAGCACAACCAACAGCAGCCAATGCAAATGACACTGTTACAGCCGGACCGGCATAATTGGCGGCAGCAATGCCGGTGAGCGAAAACAAACCGGCGCCAATAATTACCCCGATACCAATAGTTACCAAATTGAATGCATTCAACTTTCGCTTCAGCGTATTGGAGCCTGTTTCTGCAGCTTCCTGCTGTAGAAATTCAATAGATTTCTTCAACATCTCTACGTATTTTGATTTATTTCGTATGATCCTTGCTAATTTCTCAGGCATCATTTGAAGTGCGTAAAACTAAAAGCATTATTTCAGAAAAATAATCGCCTGTTTGTGGTATAATGCCTTACCTGATTTGTGGTAAACGGATAACAGAATTCAATCATAACAACAGTTGTTTTGGAAAATATCATTTTCATTAACGATAATATTTTTACAAATTTTTCAAAAACTCATCATTTTGACATACCATAAAAAAGGTATTGAATATGCCATTTTCAGGGTACTGCATTTGAAATAAGCTATATATATTTTTGTAACTGATGAACATGTAAAGCGAATGTCTATGTCGCTGGAATAAAAAATTCACAAAATGAGTCAGAAAATAGCAAGTAATGTTTTGGAGATGATCGGAAACACTCCAATGGTCGAACTTACCAAACTAGATACCGGGAAATGCCGGCTATTCATAAAACTGGAAAATCAAAATCCGGGTGGTTCCATAAAAGATCGTGTAGGAGTCTCCATGATCAATGCAGCTGCCCAAAGCGGGGCATTGAAACCGGGCGGGACCATCATTGAGGCCACGGCAGGAAACACCGGAATTGGCCTGGCATTGGTCGGCCTGATGAAAGGATATAAAATCATCCTGGTCATCCCCGACAAAATGAGCCAGGAAAAAGTAAATCACCTGAAAGCCCTGGGGGCAGAGATCATTCTGACCCGCTCTGATGTAGGCAAGGGCCACCCACAGTATTATCAGGATCTGGCTAAAAAAATAGCCGACGAAACGGGCGCCTTTTATGTAAACCAGTTCGAAAACCCCGCCAATCCCCTGGCACATGAAACAACCACAGGGCCTGAAATATGGGAACAAATGGACCATGATGTTGACGCGATCGTCGCCGGGGTAGGTTCGTCAGGAACGTTAACCGGGTTAACCCACTTTTTCAAAAAAGTGTCCAACAAAACGGAAGTAGTGCTGGCTGATCCCAATGGCTCGGTACTTGCAGAATATATCAATACCGGCAAAATCACCAGGGAAGCCGGTTCATGGCTGGTGGAAGGAATCGGCGAAGATTTTGTCCCTACAATTGCGGACTTTTCGCTTACCAAAAGGGCTTATTCCATCAGCGACAAAGAAAGTTTTGATACGGTTCGCGAATTGCTGCAAAAGGAAGGAATCCTGGCCGGTTCATCTTCCGGTACCCTTCTTTGCGCCGCCTTAAAGTATTGCCGCGAGCAAACCACCGCAAAACGCGTGGTTACACTGGCCTGCGATAGCGGGAATAAATACCTTTCAAAGATGTACAACGATTTCTGGATGTATGACCAGGGATTGAAGAAAAGAAAAAATTACGGTGACCTGCGGGATATTATCGCCCGCCGGTTTGAAGATAATGCCACGGTTTATGTTTCGTCCCAGGACACTTTGAATGCGGCATACTTAAAGATGAAAACTTACGACATATCTCAAATTCCCGTTATAGACAATAATAAAATCGTTGGCATCATTGATGAATCAGACTTGTTGTCAGCTTTATACAGCCGAAATATCAACTTCCGCTCGGAATCGATTAAAGAAATCATGACCACCCATTTGACCAAACTTCTGCCCACTGCTTCTTTAGATTCACTGGTAGAAGTACTGAACAACGGACTGGTAGCTATCATCGAAGACGAGCATCAGGTATTTCAGGGAATTATCACTAAAATCGATTTAATTAATTATTTGCGCAATGAGAAATATTGAAAAATATAATTTTTCCACCAAGGCCATCCACGCCGGAGAAGAACCTGAATTAAAAGAAGGAGGCACAGGTGATGTAGTTGTCCCCATTCATCTTTCAACAACTTTTGCCCGTGAAAAAGTAGACGTCCCAACCCGGGGATACGATTATACCCGGTCCTTAAATCCGACCCGGAAGGCGCTTGAAGAAAAACTTGCCTCCATTGAAAATGCTGCTTACGGACTGGCGTTCAGTTCCGGTTTGTCGGCAATAACCACGTTACTCTTGTCTGTTCTCAAATCCGGAGATCATATCATTGCATCTGACGACCTGTACGGAGGAACGAAAAGGTTATTTAACCAGATACTGACAAATCTTGACATTAAAACTTCTTATATTGATACTTCAAAAACGAAAAATATAGAAGAGGCAGTTAAGAGCAATACACGCCTGGTCTGGATAGAATCGCCTACCAATCCCCTACTCAAACTGACCGATATCAAAGCAGCTTCGGAGATCAGCCATCAGCACAATCTGCTGTTGGTAGTTGACAATACCTTTTTATCTCCCTATTTTCAGAACCCGTTAACTCTTGGTGCCGATGTGGTGATCCATAGTTCCACCAAGTATATCGGGGGACATAGCGATGTACTGGGCGGATCTGTCGTGCTTTCAGATGACAGCCTGTATTCCAAAATTCAATTCCACCAGAATTCCATCGGCGCTGTACTTTCGCCTTTCGACTCTTATCTCACGTTACGTGGGATAAAAACGCTGGAACTCAGAATGCAGCGTCACAATCAAAACGCCATTCAAATCGCAGAATTCCTTGAACAACATCCCAAAATCAAGCAGGTTTTCTATCCCGGTTTGAAAAGCCATCCCCAGCATTTATTGGCCACCCGGCAGGCCAGGGGATTTGGCGGAATCATCTCTTTTGAAACCAAAGGGACAATTGCTGATGCCAAAAAATTTCTTGAGCGCCTGCAACTGTTTGCTGTGGCAGAAAGCCTGGGCGGAGTGGAATCCCTAATAGAATTGCCCGCTTTAATGACCCATGCCTCTGTTCCTGTTGAGGACAGGAAGAAATTAGGGATTTCGGATACGTTGATCCGTTTATCCGTGGGTATAGAAGATATAAATGATCTACTTGCGGATTTAAAACAAGCTTTGGAATAATGAAAAGCCAATAATAGGACTCACTGAAATTACAGTCATTTCAGGAAATCAATCAACTGAAAAATCCCATATATCCGGCCTTCCCAACCCTGAATATGGGATTTTCAATCTTAGACTATACAGTTTGTCATGAGTTCTTCCTCGCCTTTATCCTTACCCCCATTTTAAATAAGAATTAGAAGCTATATACCTCAAAAAACAGCAAAATTTTAAGGATATATTTTAAGATTTTCTAGCAAACAGACTTTAAAATATCTAACAGAAAGAAAAATTGATTATTTCAAATAATTCATTTTAAAGCATAAAAAATGAATTTTATCAGTAATCATTAGCTTAAAAATTAATATTTTTGTAAAGAAATATCAAATTTTTAGGGGCAAGCTATCAAAAAAACACATTTTTCACTACAAACAAAAATTTGAAGGTATGAATACAAACTGGACAATTAGAGCTAAAATGTTGGTGGCATTCTTAGGCTCATCGCTGATCATTTATTTGGTATCTTTTGGATATTACCTGGTAAAATATAGGAATAATGCCCTGAAAAATGCTCAGGAAATTGCCAATACCTGTTCCCGCGAAAATGCATATAAAACCCAATCGATTCTTAATGTTGAAATAAATATATCCAGGGCCCTTGCCCAAAGTTTCTCAGAAACAGGGCCTGGGGATGCGATGATGAGAGATTCAATTTACAAATCGGTACTAAGAAAAATAGCAGTAAAAAATCCAAATTTCATGTCGGTCTGGTTAAGCCTAGAACTGAATGCCATAGAACCGGGCTACACCAAACCTAATGGGCGATTTCGGGTTACCTGGTTCAGGGATAACGGGGCATTGAAATATCAACAGGAAAAAATGGATACCGATAACCCTAATCCAACCGGAGTATATTATTCCATAAAAAAGAATCCGCAGGAAACAGTAACGGATCCTTACCTTTATGCCTATGACGGTAAAAAAGAAGATGAAATATTAGAGACCAGTGTTTGTGTACCCTTGTATACCGCCGGTAATAGATTTATGGGCTTAATGGGAATCGACCTTTCCTTCGAACGGTTTATCCCAACTATCCAAAGCATTAAACCTTTTGAAGAAAGCCATGCCTTTTTGGTTTCAAACAATGGGACTCTCATCGTTTGCCCGGATAAATCGAAGATAGGGAAATCCATTTCCACCCTGATCGACAGCACGGATTTAAACTCATCGATGATTTCCCGGCTGAAAGCAGGGGAAAATATTTCATTTAATTACCGTGACCAAAATGGTGTAAAAAATAACGTTTCCCTGGCCGGATTTGTGATTGGCCAAAGCAATACGCCCTGGGCAGTCGGAATAATAACCCCAGAGAAAGTGATGTTAAAATCTTTCTATGCCACACAATTACAAATGATCATCATTGGGCTTATCGGAATTGTGATATTGATATTTCTTACTGTATACCTTGCAGACAAGCTGGTTCAACCCCTGATGAAAAGCATCAAACTGGCCCAGGACATCAGCAGCGGAGACCTGGATCAACATATTGAAAATATCTATACGGATGAAACGGGCGATTTAATCAAATCACTTAACCGGATGGCCCGCAAGTTATCGGAAATGATCAGAAAAATAGCAGAAAGTGCAGATCAATTGTCTGCTCATGGTGAAAGACTTCTTGGAAATTCGGATGATATAGCACGCAGTTCTGCCGAACAGGCTGCATCGACCGAAGAAGTATGCAGCCAGCTGGAAGAAATGTCTGCAAATATCAGTACTAGCAATGAAAATGCACGAACAACCCGGCAAATCACTCAAGCTACCGCCGGTCATATTGTTGAAGTAAATAAAAGCTCACAAGCATCAGCCTCAGCGATGGAACGAATTGCTGAAAAGGTGAAAATCATTGATGATATTGCTTTCCAAACAAACATATTGGCCTTAAATGCAGCCGTCGAAGCTGCAAGAGCAGGTGAACACGGTAAAGGTTTCGCTGTGGTGGCAGCAGAAGTCAGAAAACTTGCCAAACGCAGCAAAGTGGCAGCAGAGGAAATCAATTCCCTTACAAAGGAAAGTTTGCATCTTTCGGAAGGCAC
>JAUZOH010000121.1 GCA_030706565.1 Bacteroidota bacterium
CAAATAAAACAAATTATCAAAAAATCAAATAATTAACAAAAATTTAATATAAAGCAGAAGCAACAAACCGTAGGATTAACAATTCTCTATAAAAAGGGAGCAATAAAATTGAGCAGCAAGGCAACTTAAAATTAAAAAATAACGTACTTTCGCTTTCTTTGAGGTTTTATTTATTCTAATAAAATGAAGAAATTCAAATTAATAAACAACATCACGGGTTGGTGCGTTTTTTTGATAGCCGCTGTTGTTTATCTTATGACGATTGAGCCCACTGCAAGCTGGTGGGATTGCAGCGAATTTATATCTACCTCCTACCGTTTTGAAGTAGGTCATCCGCCAGGAGCACCATTTTTTAATATCCTGGCCAGGTTTTTCTCACTTTTTGCAAAGGATGCTGCTCATGTGGCCATGATGGTCAACTCCATGTCGGCTCTTGCCAGTGCTTTTACAATTTTGTTCCTGTTTTGGACCATTACCCATTTGGCCAAAAAAATCATATTGAAAAACCAGGAAAGTGATATTACCACTCCCCAGTTGTTGACCATCATGGGTAGCGGTGTAGTTGGTGCCTTAGCTTATACTTTTTCAGATACATTCTGGTTTTCAGCCGTTGAGGGAGAAGTTTATGCCAGTTCATCTTTATTCACTGCCCTGGTATTCTGGGCAATCCTGAAATGGGAAAATGTAGCCGGTCAGAAACATTCCAGCCGTTGGATCATACTTATTGCTTATCTGATGGGATTGTCCATCGGTGTTCACTTACTGAACCTGTTGGCTATTCCGGCAATTGTCCTGGTTTATTATTTCAAAAAATATCCCTTTACCCCAAAAGGGGTTGTGTATGCTTTGCTTATTTCACTGGGCATTCTGGGAGGCATGATGTATATTTTGATTCCCGGTGTCATCAAGCTTGCTGCATCCTTTGAATTGTTCTTTGTAAACAGCCTTGGGTTGCCTTTCAACAGCGGAGTGGTCATTTATTTGTTCCTGCTGATTTCTGCCGTCATTTATGGTTTGTACTATACCTACAAACATAGGAAAGTTGTATGGAATACGATCATCCTGGCTTTTGCAGTGATCCTTATCGGTTACAGTTCATTTACAATGGTCGTCATCCGCTCCTGGGCCGATCCTCCAATTAATGAAAACAATCCCGACAATGTTTTCAGCTTGCTGTACTATCTGAACCGCGAGCAATACGGCGACAGGCCGTTGCTTTACGGACAATGCTACAGCGCCCCGGTCAGGAAATACAAGGAAGGGAAACCCACCTATACCCAAATTAACGGACGCTATGAGGTGACTTCACATAAAGTAGAAGTTGAATTTGATCCGGCCTTCAACATGATTTTCCCGCGTATGTATAGTTCTGATCCCAGTCATATAAGTGTTTACCAGAACTGGGCAAACATAAAAGGGACAAGGATCAGTACCACCGATGAAAAAGGAGAACAGGTAACTTTGGTCAAACCAACTTTTTTCGAAAATCTTGGCTTTTTCTTCAAATATCAGTTGGGATACATGTATTTCCGTTATTTCCTCTGGAATTTTTCAGGACGGCAAAATGATGTACAGGGCCAGGGAGGAATCCTGCACGGCAACTGGATTACAGGTATACCGTTTTTTGACAGTTTCCGGTTGGGCCCGCAGAAAGATCTGCCGTCAAGCCTTACATCGAACAAAGGGCGCAACCGTTACTTCATGCTGCCCTTGTTACTCGGCCTTCTTGGACTGATGTACCATTACCAGCGTCATTCCAAGGATGCCTGGGTGGTGATGTCGCTTTTTATCCTTACCGGCATTGCCATTGTCGTGTACCTCAACCAGACGCCTTTACAACCCAGGGAACGAGATTATGCCTATGCGGGTTCTTTTTATGCTTTTTGCATCTGGATTGGTATTGGCGTAATGGCGGTCTGCGATATGCTGAAAAGCAAATCACATCCGGTTGCGACAACTGTCCTTGCAACCCTGATCTGCCTGCTTTGCGTACCCTGCCTGATGGCTGAGCAAAACTGGAATGACCACGACCGTTCAGGGAGATATACCGTCAGGGACATCGCGGCGGATTACCTTAATTCCTGTGCACCAAATGCCATCCTATTTACCGGCGGGGATAACGACACCTTCCCGCTGTGGTATGCCCAGGAAGTGGAAGGTATCAGGACGGATGTCAGGGTGGTAAACCTGATGCTTCTGAATATGGATTGGTACATTGACCAGATGAAATGGAAAAGCTATCAGTCCGATCCTTTGCCTATTTCGCTGAGCAGCGACAAATACATCGAAGGCAAGCGCAATATGGTTTATATCATTGAGAAGATGAAAGACTATGCAGGCATCAAGGATGTAATGGACTTTATAGCTTCTGATGACCCAAGGACCAAGTTTGAATCAGAAAATAACGAGGAAGTAGCTTATATGCCTACAAGAAAAGTCCTGGTACCTGTTGATTCAGCAACCGTCTTGCATAACGGGACAGTCGACCCGAAGAATGCAGGTGAAATTGTTCCCTATCTGGAATGGACTATTCCCGGAAGTTATCTGACAAAGAGCGACCTTTTGGTCCTGGATATGATTGCCACCAACAACTGGAAGCGGCCAATCTATTTCACAGCAACGGGAAGGGAAGGTTGCCTGAGCCTGGACAATTACCTGCAACTTGAAGGATTTGCCTACCGCCTGGTACCCCTTGAAACTGTAGCTAAAGACAATTATTTGTCTGTCGGGCGCATTGACACGAAAGTCATGTACAACAACATGATGAACAAATTCAAATGGGGACGCATGAATCAGCCACATGTACTGATTGATGAATTTAATCTGCGGACTTTTCTCATCATAAAGTTGCGGAACAATTTCAACCGCCTGGCTTCTGCTTTGCTTGACGAAGGGAAACGCGATTCTGCTGTAAAGGTTCTCGACCGTTGTGTGGAACTTACCCCGCACAATCAGGTTCCATACGATTTTTACATGGCCGAAATTGCAGAAACTTACTTAAGGGCCAATGAAGTAAAGAAGGCCAAAGCCATTATCGGCAAATTATTTGCAGTCACCGACGAGGACTTAAAATACTATCTGGGCTTAAGTAAGGGCTATGTAAGGATGATTGATTACGATACAAAAATATCGCTTCAAACCTTACAGGAATTGGGAAGAATAACTAAAGAATACAAGTTGGCTCCATTATCAGATGAAATCAACCAGAAATTCTCAAATTATTATAACCTTTTTATGGCCAAAAGCGGAGAATAGACGCTCTGTTGCTGGTTAAATAAAATCAAAGGCCTCGCAGATCAAGTTCTGTGAGGCCTTTTTACTTTCCCTTAAAATTTTTGAACTACCTCAAAATATTTCAAACTTTTTTAAACCCCATCAAACTATCTTTATCTTACAAGTATCTCTTTGTTATCGTATTTTATTATTACACAGAGAGCCACAGAGTTCTTTCACAGAGACTCACAGAGAAATGATGAAAAATATCTCCGTGACTTAGTGTTTATTGTATTTTTGCGTCCCTGCAACATATAGCGTGGAATAGTTTTTCGCAAAGCCGCCAAATCGCCAAGATAAAAAATAGAATTATTTTAAACCCTTCAAACCATTTCAAACCATTTCAAACTATTTCAAACTATTTCAAACTATTTCAAACTATTTCAAACCATTTCAAACCATTTCAAACCATTTCAAACCGCCTCGAACCATATCAAGCTATTTTACAACCTTTTCATCTTCCTGTTTAAAAATTTCATCACCACCTGGTCAACAAAAAAGGTAAAAGTAAGGCAAAGCAGTATTTCGGAGATCAACAAACAATTATGAGAAAGGAAGGCAACAATTTCCTTATCTGAGCCACTTTTTGACTGGAAAGAAAAGAAAAGCGTAAGCCCTAAAATGGCCAATGCAAAAATTATCAGCAGAACCTTCATCCCGAAATCAACTATTAATCTTTGCCAGGCCATACGTTTTTCCACCTTGCTTACAAGCTTGTCGCAAAAAGAATCTGGAATATCAATATCAGGAGCCGTCCTGATGGCTTCATCTATCCATTTATCCAGATCATCAGGTTTATTGTTGCTTTGCATAACTATAAGTTTAAAAATTCAAATCTTCACGGGTATTTTTCATCATATATGACTGAAAAGCCTCACGGATAAGGTTTCTTCCCCGGTTCAGATAACTTTTTATCGTACCCTCCTGCATGGATGTAATTTCTTCAATTTCTTTCAGTGAAAATTCACCGAGATAAAACAAGGTAATCACTGTCCGATAATGAACAGGAAGTTGTGCAATCAACTCGTGCACCATATTTTTTACTTCATCCTTCTGCAACAAATCAAAAGGATTAGCAGCTTCAGGCATCTTAAGAACCACATCAGTCATTCCAGGATTATTATCGGCCAGCACTACTTTTTCGCTTCCTTTCTTCCTGATAAAATCTATACAGGTATTATAAGTAACAGATCCAATCCAGGTAGAAAGTTTTGAATCGCCCCTGAAATGCCGGATGCTTTTAAAAACGCGCAGAAAAACTTCCTGGCACAGGTCTTCTGCATCCTGCTGCCTGGGTACCATACGCCAAACCATCACCCAAACCAGCTTTTGATATTTATTTACCAGAAAGCGGAATGAATTGGTATTGCCGTTTTTTATCTGCTCTATCAGTTCTAAATCTGTCATTGAAGCATTAGTCTAAAAAGGCAATTAAAAGGTTGCAGAAGACATATAAAATTAATTTAAAAAGATATTTGAATATTTATAAATAAAAATCTTTTTCTGCAACCTATTTTAAGAACCATACGACTTATGAATCAAAATAATAAAACTTAAAGATATGAAAGAACTTTTTGTAACGGTAGTAGTCTTTTTTGCACTCTATCAAATCATTAAAATGTTCACGGATTTTCTTTTGAAACGAAGGGTTATTAAATCAGAACATTTCGACCAGGCAGGTATTTTAGCTCCTCCAAAGGAGGATGAAAACGAAGGCCGCTATCCTACCCTAAAATGGGGGCTTGTATGCTTCATGGCAGGTATTGGTTTATTGATTTCCAACCAGCTTTATTTTGCAGGTAAAATGGATGAATATTCAGCAGAAAATTCCATGGCTGCTTTTGGAATGGAACTTGTTTTTATTTCAGCAGGTTTTCTGATTTACTTTCTGATTGTCACCCTGATGAAAAAGAAGAAATAGAAAACCTATTTTCCTGAAAATGAGAAAAGGGTATCGTTCGCGGTATCCTTTTTTCATTTTCTTCAGCCTAAAATCAGGAATTAGGTCTAAAGTTGTGATTATATTTGCCATTGAATTTAAAGATATTTGAATGTTATCAGGATATAAAAAAGCCGGAGTATATTTTTTGCTGACATGGTCGATGATTTTCTGGAGTCTTTCCTTCATTTGGTATAAAGATGCCTACCTGTATTTCAAACCCATTACCACGATATTTTTCCGGCTGGTCATATCGGCCGTTTTCCTGTTTTTTTTAAGCCTCAGTTTAAAAGAACTGCAGAAAGTCAAATTAAAAGACTTCAAATACTTCCTTATTGCTGCTTTTTTCGAACCCTTTATTTACTTCATAGGCGAGAGTTTCGGAATGCAGCTGGTGTCTTCATCCATGGCTGCAGTGATCATCGCCCTGATACCCCTGTTCAGCCCTTTTGCGGGCTATATTTTTCTGAAGGAAAAAGTATCGCCGGCCAATATACTGGGCATCCTACTTTCAATCATCGGGATCATCTTTATAATCTTTCATCACGGATTTCACCTGCAGGCTCCGCTGAAAGGGATCATGCTGATGTTCCTGGCTGTATGTGCGGCCATTGGCTATTCGATCATGATCCGGAAAATTGCCTATAAATACAATTCATTTACCATAGTCACCTATCAGAATATGATCGGATCACTGTTGTTTGCGCCTTTATTTTTTATTCTGGATTTTGATACGGTAAGGCAGACGACATACACCCTGGCAAATTTCAAAGCCATATTTGAACTGGCCATATTTGCCTCATCCTTTGCATTTGTATTTTTTGCCTATTCGATCAGGCATATAGGGGTAACCAAAGCAAATACCTTTACCAACATTATTCCGGTTTTCACAGCCATATTGGCTTATTTTTTATTAAATGAAGAACTGGGCCTGAATAAAATTATGGGCACTTTTCTGGTTATCGTCGGGTTGTTTCTTTCGCAGATTGATATTTCAAAACTGAAAATATTGGCCAAAACTCACTTAAAAAGGTAGTATAAAAAAGATGACTTTTTAAACGGTTATATTATAAACGGTTAACCAGCCTGCCGTCAAAAAATACCCAAAAACCTCATTAAGTACATAGCCCAAAGCCCGGCGGTGTAGTTCAACACAGACTCATCGCCGGTTCTTGCAGACCAATCGGAGTAATATTTATTGACGTTAGTTTTTATTTTTTACAGACATTGGAATAGTCATTTTTAGGGCTTACAGATAGTAATTAAACACATCGAATGGGGCAATATGTCGAGATTGAGTGTAAGTTTATTATTGTTAAGTGTTAGTGTATATTGTTTGTCAGGGCTTAGCTCAGCCGTTTTTTTTAATTTCTCAATTACATCGGGTGCTGCCTGTGGTTTGCCCATCATTTCCCACTCACGGTAGGTGTTGTGTTGCGTTTTCGACAACCAATATTCGGTTATGTTTACCTGTTTTCCGCCGAAATTCAGATTGTCGACCGACAGTTGAACGTTAGTTTTTTGATTGAAATTGTTTTCAAATTCGTTGTAATTGTAAATCAAAAGTTGACATTCATTTTTCCCTTTTGTGGCCAACAGTCCGATGGGTCCACCTGTTTTGGGTCCTGTAATTTTCAACCGGTCTTCGCCTAATAAAGCAAGCATTTCGTACGAAGTAAGTATGGGTTTTGGCACACAACCCGAAGTCATCAAATCTCTTGAACCCCAGAAAATGGGTCCTGTTGCAGCGTTGAACCAGGCGCCCCAGTATAGTAACAGACTTGTTTTGAATTTGTAATTGTCGTTAATGGCGTATAAACAATCGACCAGTTTGGCCAAAAATAAGGCCGAAACTTCACTGTTTCTGTATTCCAGTTCAGGATACTCAGTAACAAACTTCGAATCGCCATGAGAGCACAAGCCCCATTCATTGATATGAAATTCAGTATTTTTAAGCGAAGGATATTTCGATATCAACCGTTCCAATAAAAGCATATCGTTGCTGAACTTCTGCACCATGGGAGACATTTCAGGTGCTTTTACGAGCCATCCGCCCGATATCCCATAAATGTGGTAAGAAATAAAATCGATTGGAGTGCCCACCTTTTTTGTAACATAGTTGGTATCTAAAACTACGTGGTTGAGAAAATCCTTTAAAAACGAAATATTAAAGCAACCCGGCCCACCCACTTTAAAATCGTTGTTGTACGATTTCACGGTATGGGCAAACACGTCATACAACCTAAAGAAATCGGGTAAAAGTTTGCGATCCCAGCCATCGGGTTCGTTCCAAACTTCGAAATACCAAGTTTTCAATTCGTCTTCGCCAAATTCTTTGATTAGGTTTTGCATGAATTTGTCGAGCAATTCCTGCCATTTTTCCCAGCTAACAGGAGGCCCAACATACGATTCAAAAGATTCGTCGTTGGTTTTTGCACTTTTGACATTAAATCCGTCGGGATAAAAATCGAACTCAACTATGGGTTTCATGCCTCTTTTTACATATTCGCGAAATGTTTTGTTGACAATGGAAAAATTGTAGTGATATTCGCCTTTTTGATCGATGGTCAACACCTGGCCGCAGATATTTCCGCCGGCTTTTTTGTCTCCGGCCGAACGATTGCTAAAGGTATTGTGGGTTCTGAAATATTTGACGGTATTGTATTTTTGAGCCCTGTCTAAAAACGTCTGTCCTTCAGGCTCAGGCACTATTTTAAAGAGAAAATCGTACCCACAGGCCTTCCAGAAACCTGTATTTTTGCCGATAGTTTTTGAGTAATCAACTGTGTAATTAACTTGCGCTTTTGTTACCTGCAAAAAGACTACTATTAATAAAATGACACTAATTAGTTTTTTCATATTCAATTAATTATATATTACTCTTAGTTTGGTACCAAAACTACTTCTAAGGAGTTCCTGTCAGTACAAAATTGCCGCTAACGTCCGCAGGTATGAACCGTTGTGTTTTCAGGGCGCTTTGGTTTCTAGGTGGTAAAAGGTAACTAAGTGAGATGACCTACACAAACCCGCTGTCAGCAATGGTTTATACCTGCTGTATGTGGTTTATTATAGTTTTATTGAAAGCTGTAATTGTCCGCCTAATCCAAGCTCAACTATCTTCTGAAGAGTTGAGATACGTACTTCTTTGATGTTATTCTCTATCTTTGAAATATATGATTTTGTAGTACCAACTTTCTCTGCAAGCTGTTCCTGAGTTAAGCCTCTTTCAACTCTTGCTTCATGAATCAGTGCCCCAATTTTGAAGTTTTCATAACCAGCTTCCAGTTCATCTCTTTTAGCAGTTCCACGCTTACCATAGTGTTTATCTTTAAACTGCTCCAGTGTTATGATATTATTCTTTTTCATTTTCATACTCTCCTTTAATCTTTAGTGCCAATTCGATCTCTTGTTTTGGTGTCTTCTGAGACTTCTTTTGATAACCATTTGCGATTACCACCAATTGTCCCTGATCAAAAAAACAAAATATCCTGTAAATATCACTACCCATTTGAACCCTTATCTCATAAAGACCCTCAGTATTCTCAATATGCTTAAGATAAAGATCAGGGACCCTTGGAAGATTTTCAATTAGGTCAAAGGTCCAGATTATTTTGTCTCTTATCTTTTGACATTGTTTTATAAAGAACTTCTCAAAGTAATCCTTATAAAATATGATCGTTCTAAGTTTCATATAAGTTTAACGATGCAAATATAGTAAATGTTGTCCTAAAGTACAACTTATTCATAGGAAAATTGTCTGGTTGAGTAGTTTCCTAAAATCACATACAACGGTGGCTAATGAAAAGTTGTGGATTACAGAGCTATTCTCTTTCAAGGTACACTGAGCTTGATGCGAGGCAATACACTTGAATACCGCTTAAACCTCAATTTATATATAGCGTGTTAGACAATGTTTTTTATTTCTTTATCTATCCAATTCTCCAGTCTTTTCTTATCCCACCGTATCTTTATTTTAGCAAGTCCAAATGGAATTATTGTGAATATAATTGCTATACCAATAAATCCTAAAGAATTCAGAATATCTCTAAAATTATGTGTTATAATCATAAATATTATCAATCCAATCCAAATCATAATAAAGCCAATTATTACGAAACTCGGATTAACTTTTAACTGAATTTCTGTCTTGTTATTATTGTTTTCAATTATACCCGTTACTCTTGACTTAAAAGGGTCAACGAATCCAAATGGTGGACTAATAAACGCTCTTATTTTATTATCTATTATGAATCCATGCATTATTTTGTCTGGGAATAATTGGAACTTATCACAAATTCCTTTTCGCAAAGTGGCTATCACTTTATCGCGATTCTTTCCGGTTTCTTTATTTATTATCTCTGTCAGCATGATTTAAAATATTGCCTAACATCTTTGTAACAACAATATTGCTGTTGTTTCACCTTTAGTTAATTCTTTAAATTATATTCAACTTAATATTCATCAAAAATTTTTAAATGTCAAACGAAAACAATCTATTTTTAAAAATAATCGTATGAATCCTTCAGCTTGCTGACTCTCATATTATAACCCAACCCTCTTTTGTCCCGTCAGGGACAATATATTGGTAGCAAAAAGCGATACCCCGAGTCTTTAAGTGCCGTCAGGTACGATATGCTTAAATATATCCCGGTCTTCA
>JAUZOH010000122.1 GCA_030706565.1 Bacteroidota bacterium
AATGGGCACAGAAAGTCCCGCCAACAGGGTCTTGTTTATAAATTCTCTTCTTTCCATAATATGATTTTTAAGCTATTGTAAGGAAGCCAGCACTTTTTTAATAGCGTCAGCCTCCTTATTACCTTCGTATGAAGTCAAATTACACTATTTTATATTTTATTGAAATCTAATATTTTCTATAGTCATTATACAATTAGTTTTTTCACCCGGAACGGAGTTTCTTGCATTAGGATCAGTAGGCAGTTTCTTAGGAGACAGAACCATATCAGCATCTTCTGCATTGAAACAATGTTTACCTTCAATGACCATATTTTTAAACAATACATTTGAAACTTTATGTATTATCCCTTTACTTGAAACAGTCCCGGAAATAATACTTTTATTCTCGCTTTTTTGAAATGCAGTATAATTAATTACTTCAACATTCTTTATGAAGCCAATTCCCCTTCTGTTCTGCTCTGAATTATTTTCTTTTGCATTAGAAACCTGAAAAACAATTAATTGACGTTTGGCATCGCCACCAATAAATTCGGATTTATTATCAATAAATTTTACATTTTCAATACCTCCGCAACCCGAATATAAGGCCAATGCTCGGTCAGCGTGAACCACATTATTATTTTGAAATACGATATTTCGAGCTCCGTGATAAGGATCAGAACCGACTTTTAGGGCTGATTTTTTAGTCCAAAAAACACAGTTTTTGACCAGGATATTTTGGCAAAGCCGGCTATCTGCCTTCACTGCAATGGCATCGTCGGAGGTATACATGAAAACATTATCGACAACAACCCCATTACAACCGTCCGGATCAGTCCCATCTTCGTTGGGCAAAGAAAGGTCGTTGATGATTTTATAACCTTTCATGGTTATGTTTGAAGAATTCAAAATGTGAATGTTGAACCCTCCGGAATCACGGATGATCACATCAGAAATACCAGAATTGTTACATTCAATGAAATTGCAGATACGGATTTTTTGGCCTGTTTCAGTCTTTATTTTGGTACCTGCCATTGCAATCACCCCCTGGCCGGTAACATGTGCATTGTCAGCCTTGTTGAAATAAATAAGCGCCCCTTTGCCTTCAGTAACCATGCCCGATTTATTTGCACCCATATCATTATAGTCCTTTAAATTGCCAGAACCCTGAATAATAGCACCGCTTTCTAAATAAAGCGTCACATTAGATTTCATTACGAAAGTACCGGTCAGGTATTTTCCATTAGGAACAAAAAGAACACCTCCACCTTTTCCTGAAACTTCATCAATGGCCTTTTGTATTTTGCGGGTTTGAAGTGTACGTCCAGAATTATCCGTAACAAAATCCATTAAACTGGTTACCCTACTGTCACCAATTTTAGGTGCGCCCACTTCCGGAGCATCAGCAAAAATGAATAGCTTTTCTTCAATTCCTTCAAATTGGAGAATAAGTTTCACCGGATTGTCTAATGAAAATGAAACCTTATTTCCTGTTTTTTGAGAAGCGATATTGTAACTTAAAGGGCTGATGGAGTATTTGCCGAAATTGTCCCTGGCAGTGATTGTCAGATTTGCCTTACCGGAAAAAGCAAAACGGGCATAACTGATATCTTTAAATTTTTCTACAAAAATATCTTTCCCATCGACATTCAGTGAATAAGTATGGCTTTTTACGGCCCCGGGAATTATGGAGTATTCTAACACAGAATTATTTGAATCAACAGGACTAGTTTCTGTTCTGTGATCGATCCTCACAGGTTTATAAGGCCCAACCACGGCATTTTCCTTGTTATTTTGAGCAAATATTACATTCCAGGAAATTAACAGATACAATAGAGTATGGTTGACCTTCAGTCTTTTATTTTGGTTACAGTCATTTTTCATTTTTCCCATTTTATATGAATTTAGTTCCAAATGATGCCTGTTTTAAGCGGCATATCTCCCTGTCATAAACATAGACTATACCCTACTCATTTTTTAAATTTGGAATGCAGTTTAAGGATGTTACAAGAATGGGCTCTCCCTTCTTAACAACATAGCTAATTGTAACCACCCTTTTAGCCTCTTCTCCCCCATCCTTATCATTTTTCACCCAGGTTTGTACTCTTACGATACCCTGTTCTTCAGACACTGAAGGTGTGGTTACAAACGTTCCTCCTTCATGGCTGGCCGATCCCTGCATGGGAATGTACATTTTATCCTTGATAGTAATAGTCACATCCCTATAAATTCCACCATACAAATCAAAATTTCCGGCTGCCATGGGAGGTATCCTGAACTGATCATTCTGGCGATTACTAACAGCAATCGCCAGAATATTGTCATTTCCAGCCTTTATATATGGAGTCAGGTCAAAATCAAAAGAACCGTAGCCCCCTTTATGTTCACCTAAATATTGTCCATTTATCCATACTTTACAATACTTTTGAACACCTTCAAACTCAACAAATACCTTTTTCCCGGAATATTCCTTGCCAAGACTGAAATGTTTACGATACCATCCCCAGCCATACCACCAATAAGTTGCACTTTTTTCATTGGCATCATGAATATAAGGATGCAATTGACCAGTCGTCTCATAAGTGCTCCAGGTATGAGGAATTGAAACCTCGGGCCAGGCTGAGTCATCATAATCAGGATGTTCAAAGCCATGATCAGCCGTTTCTTCAGGAAAATAATTAAAGGTCCAACGTTCATTAAATATTTTGGTTATTCTTTTGCCGGACTGACATACAACCTGTTGATTATTAACCCCTAAAGTTCCCAAAAGAAATACAAGTATTATTCCTACTTCTTTCATAACATTGAAAATTGCAAATTATAATTTCATTTCAGTTAGTAGCCACTTGGAGTTTTTCGTCCGGATGCGATTATTTGTCTGTTCGATACAGGTAGTTATCATTTATAAAAATTGGCCAATAACAGAGAAATTTAACTTTACCATTTTATATTTTTTTCTATAAAATCAATCAGGCTGTCGGCCATCACCTTTTGCTCGGCAACATTGGGATGTCCGCTGGTATTTTTATATGGGAAAAAATGGGTGAAAATCTTTGAATCGTGCAATTGTTCCACCGCTTTTGAAATATAACCCGGCCAGGGAGAACCATTACGGGTTGCATCCATTGACCCCAAAGCACAAATGATGGAAGCCTGGGGATATTTGCTTCTGATGGAAGCAACGAAATTTCTATAGGCAGCAATAATTTGATTTTCATCAGGAGCTTTCACTCCAAAATTTTTCTTAAACTCAGCACGCTCCGGCTGATTGACCAGCCAGGAATCATTTTGAAATAAGTTGATGACTACGATATCCGGAGTATATTTTGTAAAATCCCATTTGGACGTGGAATCAACCGGATCCAGCCTGTCGTACATTTCCCGCATGACCAGCGGGAACCAGCTGATTAAAATGCCAATGCCACTTTTGGAATTGCAATAATACTGGGCGTTAAAATGTCTGGCTGTTATTGCAGCATAAGAAAGATAATTGTTCTCATAATATCCAAACCAGGAATCCTTGCCACTATGGTCTTCCATTGCATAACCACAGGTAATGGAATTGCCGTAAAATTCTATCTTTCTTTTTTTAGGAGCAGGAGGAGGCAATAATTTCACATTTTTCGGGATTTCGAAACCGTAAAATAAGGTTTTTCCCTTGTCCCATTCGGTACGCTTGAAGAGTTGAAGGATGTGCTTACCCTTGGATAATCCCGAAGCCAACACATAACTATGTTTGAGGGTATCGGTATGAATTCTTCCAATCACCTGATTGTCAACAATAACATTGTAATAATTGGCAGTATCCAGGTCCTTAAGCCGGGCAGAAATTTCAGTACCTTTGAATTGAATGGTTGCTGAATTACCAGGCCAGGTAAGCACTGCTGCATCAGCTTTAAATTGTATCCGCCCCTCATAGGTGATGAATGGACTGTTAAAAGGGACAGTTTTTTCCTGGGCAAAGCAGAAAGCCGAAAGGAAAGAAATAATCAGGCAAAAATAATTTTTAGTCATAGGTATTTGTTTATTAATTAAAATTCTTCAACTACGGGATTTCCCTCCATACAGGCATTCATGTTTAATACCAAAAAATTCCTTTTTGGAATCCTTTATAAAGCAAATGCTTCCGGGGGTCAAAAATGGAATTACAAGAGAGCCTCCTTCTTTGCGGTACATCCCCTTATAATCCCTGTAAATATTAGTTTCAATGACCGATATATAGTGTGAAACAGGATATGTTTCCTGCCCATATAAAAGAAAACTGCCTGCCATCAAACAACATAGAATGCAAATTATTTTATTCCTCATTTTTCAGCTTTAAATAAATTTAAATGATTGTTGTCTGATTAGAATTTCAATATAGCTTGAAATCCTTCGCCTCATTTCATTACGCTCAAGATGATCATTATTTATAGATTCTTAAGCCATAAGAAATGTACGAAAATACAAAAACTCTATTCGTTCCTATTCCTCTAACTATAAATTTTTCAAGCCTTTTTCTATTTATCAACCTTAAACTAACCTAATCCCTTTTCGATTTTGGTTCACGAATTGTATTTTCAAAAATCAATTTTTTTACATTTCCCACTAGATATTTCAAATAAAAACGCACATAATATTTTTAATTTTTAATATATTTGTCTGTTTTGATAAAACCCAAGCCTACTCAACCTAAAAATTCTACTTTTTTCAACCTGATCTTTTTCAGGTAATACTGGGTATATTTCTAAACTATACATATATCATGGACATGAACAATTTAATACAGGGACTGAAAGACAGCTTCCAAATTGATAAAAAGTTATATGACGATTTTAATGTAAAACGTGGACTGCGTAATAATGATGGCAGTGGCGTATTGGTCGGATTAACCCGGATTGGAAATGTTCATGGATATATTCGTGACGAACAGGAAATCGTCCCGGTTGAGGGTAAATTAAGCTATAGGGGAATAGATGTGCAATCCATCGTCAAGCATCTGGAGAAAGAAAACAGGTTTGGGTTTGAGGAGGTAATTTTTCTTTTGCTTTTTGGAAAGCTGCCATCAGAAAGCGAATTGAAGAATTTCAATGAATTGCTCGACTCCAAAAGGGCTTTACCCGATGGTTTTACAGAAAATATGATTCTGAAATCGCCCAGCAGTGATATCATGAACAATTTGGCACGCTGCATCCTGGCCTTATATTCCTATGATAACAATCCGGATGATATCTCTATTGAAAATGTATTGAACCAGTCTATAGAATTAATTGCCCGTTTTCCAACTTTGATTGCCTACGGTTATCAGGCAAAGGAAAGATATTACAATAATGGCAGCCTGTTTTTGCACAATCCTATTGACAATCAGGGTACTGCAAAATGTTTCCTGCAATTGATCCGTTCCGACCAGAAATTTACAGAACTGGAAGCAAAAACCCTGGACATCTGCCTGGTACTTCATGCCGAACATGGTGGAGGAAATAATTCATCCTTTGCCATCCATGTGATTACTTCAACTGATACAGATACTTATTCAGCCATCTCCGGTGCAGTAGGTTCCTTAAAAGGGCCCAAACACGGAGGGGCCAATTCCAAAGTAATGTCCATGATGGATAACATAAAAAACCATCTAACCAACTGGGAAGATGAAAAAGAGGTTGCAGACTATCTGGTCAAAATCCTGAAAAAACAAGCTTTTGACCATACAGGATTGATCTATGGTGTCGGGCATGCGGTTTATACCCTTTCAGACCCCAGGGCTGTTATCCTTAAACATTATGCCAGGGAACTGGCCATTGAAAAACACAGGGAAAAAGAATTCAGATTATATGACACCATCGAAAGACTGGCTCCCATTTTATTTCAGGAAGTAAAGAAGAGTGATAAAAAGATTTGTGTTAACGTGGATTTTTATTCCGGATTTGTATATAACATGCTCAATCTTACCCCGGATCTTTATACGCCTATCTTTGCCATGTCCAGAATTTCCGGTTGGTGCGCCCACCGCCTGGAGGAATTGATTTCGGGGGGAAGGATTATCCGTCCGGCCTATAAAAGTGTGGAACACAATGAAGAATATGTCCCATTAAAAATGAGGAAGTAAAACTTTCAAGAAATATTCAGATACAATTCTGTGTTCATTGATTGTAAACCGGATTGTATCTGATACTTGTTAAACAGCTTTTTCTATTAGTACTACAGCATAAGCAGAAATACCACTTTCATTGCCGACAAATCCAAGCTTTTCGGTGGTTGTAGCTTTAATGGAAATATCTTCCACAGGAATTTGCAAAACTCCTGCAAGTGTTTCCTGCATTGAAGGAATAAATCCCTGAACTTTAGGTTTTTGCAAACAAACAGTGGCATCAATATTCCCGACAGTATATCCCTTCTCTTTTAAATGATCCAGTGTTCTTCTCAATAAGATCTTACTATCAATTCCTTTCAGGGAAGGATCATTATCCGGAAAATGATAACCGATGTCGCGCAGGGAAGCAGCACCCAAAAGTGCATCGCAGATGGCATGTATCAACACATCACCATCTGAATGACCTACGGTTCCTTTAAGATGTGGTATTTTAATTCCACCTATACATAAATCATAGCCCTCAGCCAGCTGGTGAACATCATAGCCAAAGCCAATTTTCATTTTTGCCATTAGCTTTTTACCTTCCTTTTATTTTTCCCGGAATCGAAATTGAAGGATATCGAAAAACGGAGGGTACGGGCAAGTGGATTATTATTCATGTATACCGGAATAAGATAGGAAAAGTCCAAGGACAGCACATTGAGTTTTAATCCTACACCGGTTGTGAAATATTTTCTATTCCCTTTATTTTTAGCTTCGTTAAAATAACCTGCCCTTATTGCAAATTGCTTTCTGTACCAGTATTCCAGTCCCAGGGAATACATAATTTCCTGCATTTCCTCTTTAAATCCGTCAGGGGCGTCATAAAATGACTGGATCATACCTACAGGTACCGAAACATCAGGATTCTTTCCCTTATCAATCATTGGCTTGTTTGTATTGGGATCAATAGAATCCGAGTAATAAGGTGTGGTCGGAACCAATAGTTTATTGATGTCAGCAACCAGACAGAATGAATTATAATCGTCAACATTGGTAGTCAAAGCCCCTCCCAGGCGAAGGTTTATCGGAATAAATTCCGCATCCTGAATATCGGTATATGACATTTTTCTACCCATATTGGAAATATCTGTTCCAAATGCCAATTTGGAGTCTTTTCCCCCTAAAGTAATGTCCGTATTATAATAAACGGAAACATCGGATGCCACAGACCAGCCTGCCTTGGCCTCTGTACCATCAACACTGGCACCTTGTGCGATAGCCGAACGTATATAACGGAAAGCAATTGCTCCCGATACTTTGTCAGAAAATTTCCTTGAATATGCAGCATCTACAGCATATTCATTAGGATTCTGCGTAGACATGTACTTACCCTGATCATTGATAAAATCAATTTGTCCCAGCGAGAAATAACGCAATGAGGCACTAAGAGCACTTTGGGGATTTATCTTATAATAGCCTACTACATATAAAAGATTGATTCCGGAAACCAAATTACTTAACCAGGGGGTATAGGTGAAAGAGAACCCGGCTTGATTATCCGAAAAAACATATTTGGCCGGATTCCAATGCTGTGAATTCACATCCGGGGATGTAGCAGCTCCGGCATCGCCCAATGCCCCGGAACGAGAATCAGGTGCAATAGTCAAAAAAGGAACCGCAGTTTGTATGATGTTGTATTTACTGTCTTGTCCACTTAAACTAGTTGCATTCTGCCCCAGACATAATATGTTTATACAAAATAGAATTCCGCAAAGGGAACCTATTTTGTAGATTTCTACTATATTTTGTCTTTTATACATATCCCACTATTTTAATGCAAATTTAATAATTATCTCAGAATAACAAGCTTTTCAAATTTTTCAACTGTTTCGTTCATATTAGAACGTAATTTTACCCTAAATATGTATACACCCCGGCCAATTTTATCTCCAAAATCATCAAGTCCATCCCAGTCAATTGGTCCGGCACGAAAACCGTCCGTATTAATGTTCGTCTCAATAGTCTTTACTAATTTCCCTGAAACGGTGAAAACCTGGATAAGCACATCCAGATTGGTATTGGGCCTGTTGTGCTCAAAATAAAATGAGGTATGGGTGGTAAAGGGATTGGGATAATTCAATACGTGATTTAAGGCAATTTTCGCTGATTTCGACACTACAAATTCCGTATATGCTTCATTACTATTATTATTGGTATCCCAGGCCTTTAATTTTATATTATGATTGCCTTCACTCAAACTTTCCAAAGGATACCGGATAGTTCCTTTCTGATAACTGTCTGTATCAGATTCATAATAATTATTCAAAACAAAAGATTTACTTGAATTTTTGTCAAGTATACAGGTAATATCATGGCCTATTCCGTTTCCTACTGTGTTAATCCCGTTTTCATCCGAAAATTTTGCCAGCAGGACAGGATGTTCATCCGTAATTCCTCCAAAAACAAAATGTTCGTTATTCAGATAAAGACGAATATCCGGACCAGTACTGTCTGCAACAACTGCGGGGCTATACCCTCCCACAAGAGCATTATTGTAACTGCCTGAAGCATCACTCTCTGAATTTTCAGCATAATAACTGATCTTCCCTTTCCCATAACTGTAATCAATATCTTTGGGGATAACAAAAGTGAAGGAAAATTTCCCATGATTAATACTGGCCTTACCGTGATAAAGCACGCTGTTTTGTAATTCGAATTCTATTTTCTTCGAATCATCATCATTCATCAAAGTGGCCATTGACTTAGATTTATCAAAGACTGTTGGAAATAACATTCCGGAATAATCATTTTGAAATGCTCCACTTTGATTTTCAATATGCCCTGAAATTCTGACTTTCTCCAAAGCCTTCAACGTATCCGAGTTTTGGCCAATGATCCTTCCATTCAAGGAGTCGGAGATGATTTTAACCGTATTTGCAGGATACGCAAGTTCCAGTGCAGGATCGCCCAATAAGGTAAATTTGCGGTTGTTGTAATCTGTTCCTGAAGCATTCTTGGTCAAACGGATAATATCTCCCAAACGCAACTTATTGCCTTGAGGATCATGGGCAAAGATATACCGGTAAAAATTCTGGTTCAGGGTGAAATTCTGTCCGGAATAAACTACACGGGTTGTGGTTAAAAGACCAATTGCACCGCCATTGGGATGAAGCAGAACCCTTTCGCCGGCTGTAGTTTCTTTTAAATAATCGAACTTGCTGAATTCGCAGGTTGCTGTGACAAATAATGGAAATTTGCCGGAATTTGTCCAGGAATCTATGTCCGCATCGGTCAGGACCTGTTCCTGCGCCCAGCCGTATATACCGCCATGCCCGGTATAGTTCATGATCAGGGTTCCTTTATCCACCTGCTCATTAATAGCCTTATTCACCTGCGGATATCTTTGGCCAACAGAAGAAGAAACCTGTTGATAGGCATCCAGGTAAATCTTCTGAATATTATAATCCGGATTTGCTGATTTAACCTCATCTGAAAGTAAATCGGCCTGTTCGGCATGCAAACCTGCATCTTCATCATCGGCAACAAAGCTAACAACATTACGCCAGTCGCCTTCGGTTTTTGAACTGATATACCGATTGATTTTCCCAATCATGCTGGTATCCGAACTGCTTGAAACAGGAATCCTTCCTACCCCAATATCCAACAGGCCTGTCGACATATCTTCATTATCATCCAGCAAACCGAAATAATCATCACTGGTATAAGTCC
>JAUZOH010000123.1 GCA_030706565.1 Bacteroidota bacterium
AAGGGGACCGATTATTTACTCACCTTGACCAATGGGATCACCGATTGTGTGGGCAATCCATTATCAGATAAAAATTATGCCCATTTTGCTTTGCCTCAGTCCCCTGATAGTTTGGATATATTGATCAATGAAATACTTTTTAATCCTTTCCCTGACGGGACGGATTTTGTGGAGATTTATAACCATTCTTCGAAAGTCATTGATTTAGCCGATCTTTCAATTTGTACCCGGGATATAACCAGCGGTCTGATCAAAAATTGCTGTGTCATAGCCAAAAACGGCCGTCTGATTTTTCCGGGAGAATATGTTGTGATAACGGCAGACAGGTTGAAAGTTCAAAATCATTACTTGACTCCTAATGATAACTGTTTTACTGAAGTTACGGCTATGCCTGCTATAAATAATGAAGAAGGTACGGTAATGCTTATCAATAGGCAAGCACAGATGATCGATTTTTTCTCATACGATAAAAATATGCACTTTGGACTGATCAGCAATACTGAAGGAGTTTCACTGGAAAGGATTAATTTTGATCAATCTACCAACAATGCATCGAATTGGCATTCGGCTGCGGAAACGGTGGGCTATGCCACACCGGGTTATAAAAATTCACAGTATAATGCACAAATTGACCGTTCTTCGGAATTCTCAGTTTCGCCAGAAATATTTTCACCGGATAATGACGGCCGGGATGACCTGTTGCATATTCATTACAAACTTGATCAACCTGGTTTTGTAGCCAATATCCTGATTTTCGATTCGAGAGGAAGGGAAGTCAAACGGCTGGGCCGTAATGTGCTTCTTCCCTCTGAGGGTGATTTGACCTGGGATGGCTTGGATCATAGGGGAGGAAAAGCTTCAATGGGCATGTATATCCTCTTTGTGGAGCTTTTTAATCTCAATGGTGAAGTTCGGAATATTAAAAAGTCATTCGTTCTGTCTGAAAAATTGTAATATGCCCATAATTAAATATATAAAGTGAAAGGTCAATTGTTTTTCGAACGGTGAAATCCTTAAAAATCCGTGGTTTATAAGACCTATACTTCATCTTTTTGGGATAAAATCAGGCCTTTAAAAAAATGTATTAAGTGATTGAAAATCAAATAAATACAACCGTTTTTAATAACTTGTTTTCATCTCGAAAAAGTTTACATCCATGTACGTAATTTTCCTCTTAATCAAAATCAAAGCCTTTTATTCTGTCCGCAACTGTTTTATTTCATAAATTTCGCTAAGAAATTCCAACCTAAATAATAAATTATCTGCAGAAAAGTTTTGGGGTGAAAAATTTTTAAGCTTGGAGATAGATGAGTTGAGCTATTTCCTGTTTTTATAACTTAAAAAATTTGTGAGATGAGCGTGGAGGAAAAATTACCCTTTCTGAATAATATCAGGGAGTACAATCGGCTTGAAGCATTTAACGGTAGAAAAAAGTTTGTTAATTACATGCTGGGCACTGTTGATATCGCTTTTTCGATAGTATCCTTTGCATTGGCTATAATCCTTTGTCATTACTATATTGATCCCCTTCAGGATTTCTCCGGAGACAGCATATCTTTGATCATTCTAATGGTCCCTACCTGGATCATACTGCTTAAATCTACCAATATTTCGCTTATCCCCAGAACCAGCCGTTATTTGACCATTTTCTTTTATTTTGCCCGGTTCTGGATAGTTGGCATGATATTTATACTAACATATAAATATGTATTCGGATTGAGACATATCAGCTTAATCACTATCCTTATTTTTTCAGTTCTAAATTTTATAATGTTGTATACCATCAGGATATTAACCTTCAGATTTTTTAAATATTCCAGAGCCAATGGCCATAATATACATAATGTTATTGTAATTGCTGATGCTTTTTCTGAAGAATTTATTCAAAAAATACTTGATGAGAAGGCATGGGGCTTTAGAATTATTATGATAGTAAGTGATTCCAAATTGATCAGGGCAAAATTCGGATCCATGATTAAGATTATTCCGGAAAGGGCTAACATCCGCAGTCTGATTGAATTTGACATCATTGATGAGGTGATATACAGCAAATTGAGAATTAACTATGAGCGGATACAGGCTTTGATCGCAGCTTGCGAGGAAATAGGGGTGATTTTCAGGATGCAGTCTAACCTTTCCCCCATGTCTACGAAAAACACCCAGTTGGATTTGCATTATTACGGAGATGAGCCTTTCCTTACCTTTATGGATAAACCATCCAATTATTTTATTTTTACAGGTAAATCTATGATTGACATTATATTTTCGGCCATTATACTATTGCTACTTACCCCTATTTTTCTCTTAGTTTCAATTGCCATCAAGTTGGATTCAAAAGGACCTGTTTTTTTCAGGCAAGAGCGGGTTGGCTTAAGGGGCCGGAAATTTTACATGTACAAATTCCGCACCATGGTTGCTGAAGCCGAGAAACTTAAGTCCTCCATTGCTTCAAAAAACGAAGCAGACGGGCCTGTATTTAAAATCAAAAATGATCCGCGTATTACGCCTTTGGGCCGTATTTTGAGAAAAAGCGGGATTGATGAATTGCCTCAGCTTTACAATGTGATGAAGGGAGAGATGTCGCTTATCGGCCCGCGCCCACCTATATTCGAGGAAGTTAAAAAATATAAACGCTGGCAACTTAGACGGCTTTCGGTTAAACCCGGGATTACCTGTACATGGCAAATTATCCCCAATCGTAACAAAGTATTATTTGATAATTGGGTGAAACTTGATTTGCAATATATCGACTCCTGGTCGTTTAAGCAAGACATGGTCCTGCTTTTTAAAACTATTAAGACTGTTTTTAATGGCAGCGGCGTATGAAGATTTCTATTCCCTTTCTACCCGTTTTTGTCCGTGGTGATTCTTTCCGCCTGTATTTTTTAGCCTCAACAGTACTTCCGGATATAAAAAAAATTTTGAAGGGAATGCTGTTGAATACTCTTAACTATACTGTTAATTTATTTGCGTCAAATTATTTTCACAAAAAACTTTCTAATTAAATGATTTTTACTATTTTTATTATTGCGTTAAGGTTAGTCGAAAGTTTTGAATTAAAGTAAAACTTCAGAGTGGGAAATGATAGGTTTTACTGATTTGGGTTGCTGTAGTCTAGAAATTTCATTTTCTCCCGGATTAAAAAATTAATTCTATGAAACGACCATGTTTGCGAATAAATGCAAAAAACGAATAAAAACAGCAAACATGGAGTTACATACGTCCTTTAAAATTAATTATTTACGTATGAAAACAACCTTTAAGCAGGGCAATTTCTTCTCGCATTTTTTTGTGTTGTTAATTCTTGCTTTTCTTGCATTTTCTTGTGTACCTCAGCAGAAATTAATTTACATTCAGGAATCACTGACAGATACTGTGAATGTTTATAAAAATTCACGGGGTATTAGGAAAATTCAGCCATTTGATAATATTTATATTAAAATTTACAGCATTGATGAAAAGACCGCTTCTATTTTTAATACACAAGGCGGTTACATGGGCGGTTTTGATGTCAATCTCATAAGTTATACCGTCAATGAAAAGGGTTGTATAGATTTCCCCTTTGTGGGAAATATATCCATCAATAATTTAACCCTGGAACAGGCGAAACTGAAGATACAGGATGCTTTAAGCCAGTATCTCAATAATGTTTCGGTGACCCTGAAATTCGTAAGGAATTTTGTGACTATACTTGGCTCTGTTGAACATCAGGGAGAATATTCCTATTATGAAGAAAGAATTTCAATTTTCGAGGCCCTGGGTTTGGCCGGCGGAATTAATAATTTCGGGAATAAATCAAAGGTTAAGCTGATCAGAAGGGAAAATGACAAAATTGCCTATCATAACATAGATCTTACAGACCGTAATATTGCTCGTTCCCCTTTTTTTTATTTATCTCCTAACGATGTAATTATTGTAGATCCCATCAAAGAACAATATCAATACATTAAAAATTATTCTTTAATTTCTGTAGTTCTTTCTTCCGTAACAACCATAATTGCAGTACTGTACTACTTTAAGTAGAAATTTTATATCAATCACCCTAATCTATTCGCAATGATTTAATTTTCATCAGAGGCTATGGAAAATAACAATTTTGAAGAAATGTACCGTATGAAGAAGACCGATTTTAAATCGATCTTTATGAAGATTTATGAAATTCGTTTTATTGTTCTGATTAGTGTACTGGTTTTTCTGTTTTTTACCGTGTTATATAATAAATATGCCACGCCTGTATTCAAGAATACCACTGCCTTGCTGATATGGGATCAGGCTAATAATACCTTTATGACCGACAACAGCGAACCCTCAACTGGGTTTGGACTTTTTGCACAAAAAAAAATCGAAAATGAAATTGAAATTCTAAAGTCATTTAGCCTGGTGAATCGTACGGTGAATCAGCTGAATATCGGAACAACCTATTGTTATGATAAATATTTGTTCGGCAGCAGGTGGTTTAAGCATTTCCCCCTGAAAACCACCCGCGAAATTTATAATGATAGCCCCATAAGGGTGACTATAAATACTACTTATTCCCAACCTGTCTATGTGAAGTTTTATGTCTCCATTATCAGTCCGCTTACCTTCCGTATTCAGGCTATTGCTGATAAAGCCTGGACATACAATTATTTTGACAATAAACCTGATGAAACGCTGGTCAGTTTTAAACTGGATACACTCATACATTTTGGAAAGGAATTGAGGACTAAAAATTTTTGTTTTACCGTAAACCTGCAACCCAATAAAAAGTTATCTCCCAGTAATGATTATTATTTTGAATTCAATAACCTTGAACTACTTACGAATTATTTAATGTCGAACTTAAAAATTGAAAATTCCACCAAAAATTCTTCGGCGGTTTACATTACTTTGAGCGGGGGCAATTTCAATAAAATCACAGACTTTTTAAATAAATATGCTGAAGTATATCTGGAACAAAATCTGGCTAAAAAGAATAGCATTGCTAATAAGACTGTTGAATTTATTGAAAGTCAGATATCAGATGTTTCCGATTCGCTCAAGTATTCAGAAATGCGCTTACAAAATTACCGGACTTCTAAAAATGCGGTGAATACAAATTTTCAGGGCGAACAGCTATATGAAAAAATTAATTCATTGGAATCTGAAAGGGCTAAGTTGACTGTACAGCTAAGATATTATAACTACATAAAGGATTATTTTCAAAATAATAATGATGTCTCAAGCCTCGTGGCTCCTTCCTCAATGGAAATTCAGGATCCCATTCTGAGTGGTTTAATCAATCAGTTAATTAAATTAAACGAAGACAGGGTAGGTTTACTGAACAACAATAAGAATCCGAAGAATCTTTATTTGAATAATCTGGAACTGCAGATCAATAATCTTAAAAGCACTATCCAGGAAAATGTGAACAACAATATTAATGCCTCCATGATGGCACTAAATGACCTGGATACGCGTATTTCAAGACAAACTGGTGCAATTCAGCATCTACCCAAAACAGAAAGGGTACTTTTTGGAATGGAAAGGAATTTTAAATTAAATGATGCCATTTATACCATGTTGTTGCAGAAAAGGGCGGAAGCCCAGATTGCAAGGGCGTCAAACTCTCCTGATTATGAGATTATTGATTCGGCAAGGACTGTAAATTCTCTTCCTATAGCTCCCAGAAAACGGTTGAATTACATGATAGCCATGCTGTTAGGGTTTTTGCTTCCTTCAATTTATGTTTTGATCAGGGAGGCCTTTAATACGAAAATTACTGACAGAAAAGATCTGGAACAGCTTTCCAATCTGCCTGTTTTGGGGCATATTTATCATAATAATAAGAAGACCGCAATGGTCATCACTGATTATCCGAGGTCGTCCATATCTGAATCATTCAGGATTGTGAGGACAAACCTGCAGATTTTCCTGCAGGAGAAGCCCAAACAGATCATAACCATTACTTCTTCATCGCGAGGGGAGGGGAAAACATTTGTATCTATCAATATTGCCTTGGCTTTTGCTGCTTTTGGAAAAAAGACAGTACTGGTTGGTTTTGATTTAAGGCGGCCCTCAATTTTTCAGGACCTGGGATTGCAAAATGAGGTGGGCGTAAGTTCTTATCTGACGGATAAATCTACTTTAAATGAAATTATTCAAAAAACAAGGGCTGAAAATCTGGATTTTATTGCTGCCGGGCCTATTCCTCCCAATCCCGTTGAAGTTATTGCATCCGGTAAAACCAATGAATTTATTCAAATCCTTAAAAAACAATATGATTTAATTGTCATAGATTCAGCACCTATAGGGGTGATTGCAGATACCTTTTTGTTGATGAATTATGCAGATATGAATATTTTCCTGGTCAGGCAAAATTATACCCTGAGAGAAGCCCTGGTTTCTACATTAAATAACCTGAAAATCAATAATTATAATAACTTGTCGCTTGTACTCAATGACGTGTCCGTAAAAGACCATCATTCATACCAGTATGGTTATGATTCAAGGTATTACATTGAATAATTGAGGGGCAGGTTCAAAGTGAAGTTGAAATATTTTCTTTTTTTTCGATAAAAGTGAAAGGAATACCCAGGTTCGACTGAATGTATTCGCCCAAGTCATACATATCGTCATCTCCAACTTCAAAGTACCAGTTGACTACTACTTCGTTATTGCTTTTAAATATGGGATAGATTTCCTTGAGTATATTGATGATCCATTTAGAGGATGCAGTATCCAGATACTCAAAATCCAAATCAATAACAGTGATAATGGCTGGCGATACAGCATAATCTTTTAACCATTTCAGTATGGGACTGTATATTTTTTTTGGGTTTTCAGGTATAGAAACTCCCTTTAATGAAATGAGCCCATCCCTTAGTTTCGCTTCAGGAGTTTTTTTGGTACTCTCGATTTCCAATGCTTCCATAGTCCTTTATACTTTATAGTCTACTCTATTATAAATTTACGAGATTTATTTGATAGATTAAAGGATTTTAGTAAATTTTTACAATTCAAATATATAAATAACATAATTAATTAGAATGATAAGCAATCAAAGGTTATGACTGCAAAATCAATTTATTTCAGGAAAGGTGATAAGATTTATTTCTATATTCGCTGAATTTTGAAATGCATCATTTTAATGCATATTAACCAAAGAAACCTTTCAAACGATGAAAAATCATTTCTCGATTTTGTATTTAATATTCGTATGCGGATTGGCAACAACAAGTTTAGCTCAATCCGTAAATACTGGGCATGCCAAAACAATTGTCCCTCAATCGCTTAATAACACCAAGATAGATGGGTACCGGGGTATATGGTTCGAACTGGGACAGAAATATCCTCATGGAGACAAGTATTCAGGTGGTTTAGGCACTTATACTGCCGATCATTTCCCGGTAGCCATTTATGCGGAACAGGTAAATAAAACCTTTTTTGTATTTGGCGGCACTACCCGTGAGGATCAAAGACATCTTCTTTGTATGATAGGGTGTTTCGATCACCGGACAAAAAGGGTAGAAAAACCCACTGTAGTTTATGACAAACAGGGGGTAAACGATCCACATGATAATCCCGCGCTGCTAATCGACCCCAAAGGCTACATCTGGGTTTTTGTCAGTGGTCGTGCCAAAAAAAGAATGGGCTTTAAATTCCGCAGTGTTAAACCATATTCCATTGATGCTTTTGAACAAATTACCAGTGAAGAAATGACTTATCCCCAGCCCTGGCAATTAGACAACGGGATGATCTTACATTTATTCACAAAATATACGGGAGTGCGCGAATTATATTTTGAAACCAGCACAGATGGCGGTTATACCTGGAGCGATGATCAAAAACTTGCCGGAATGAAGGACCCTGGTGAAAAATATAGCGGCCAATATCAGGTTAGCCAGAAAAATGGTAATGTAGTAGGGACATTTTTCAATCACCATCCCAATGGAGATGTTGATAAACGTACAAACCTTTATTATTTGCAAACAGCAGACGGAGGCAAAACATGGACTAACGCTGAAGGTACTAAGATGGAAATCCCTTTGAAAGAAGTTGAAAATCCGGCAAGAGTTATTAACTATCAGAAACAGGGATTAAATGTTTATCTCTGTGATATGAATTTTGACCGTCAAGGTAACCCTGTTTGCCTTTATGTGACCAGTAAAGGACATCAACCCGGTCCTGAAAATGCTCCCTATTTATGGCACGTAACCCATTGGAATGGTAATTCCTGGGAAACATCTATAGTTGGCAGCTCTGATCATAATTATGATATGGGCAGTTTATATATTCAGGATCATAAATGGCTGGTTGTCGGCCCTCTTGTGAATGGCCCTCAATTGTGGGGCGGTGGAGGTGAGGTAGCTTTCTACGAATCAACAGACCAGGGTAAAAACTGGGTAAAAACCCGCCAACTTACTTCCAATAGTCAACTAAATCATAATTATATACGACGCCCGCAAAATGTCAGGGATCCTTTTTTCTTTTTCTGGGCTGATGGCAATCCGGACAAGTTTAGTATTTCACATCTTTACTTTGGTGATTCTTCAGGAAATGTATATCAACTTCCATATAACATGAAAGGGAAAACAGCAAAACCAGTTCATGTGGTTAGCAAAAATTAAGAGATGTATTAATGTTGTCATATCCTGTTCAATATTTTTCGTTTAAAAACTTTATTCCATGGGGTAAGGACAATTTCCGTATTTTTACTTGAAAAAATAAAAAAACGCATACCATGCATCAGCTTATTGGAAAATTTATGATGGGGGCCGGTATTTTTCTTGTCATCGCCGGTATTTTAGTTTATTTTTTGGGAGATAAATTAAAATGGTTCGGCCATCTGCCAGGGGATATTTATATTAAGCGGGATAATTTGCAGGTATTTTTCCCCATTACGACTATGATACTTTTAAGCATCCTCATTAGTCTGGTGGTTTTTATTGTAAAAAAGTTTTTTTAGTCTCTGTCCCCTGCCTGTTGGTAGTTTTTTTAGTTTTAAAGAAGATTTTTACCCGATAATCTAAGGTAATGATAAATGTCCGTTTGTGAAAACGGCATTTTTTGTACATTTCGGGATTAATGGTTAACGAATATGCAGTATAATTTTGATGAAACAATAGACCGCAACCATACCAACTGCGAAAAATACGATGAACGCAGGAAGTTTTTTGGTACCGAAGAGGTATTGCCCATGTGGGTTGCAGATATGGATTTTCGCACTCCTGACTTTATAGTCAATGCGATAAAAAAAAGGGCTGATCATGAGATTTATGGTTATTCTTTTCAACCCGAGAGTTTTTATGAGGCAATCATTTACTGGCTGAATCAAAGACATCAATGGAAAGTGAAACGTAACTGGCTGACTGTCAGCCCGGGAATAGTTACTGCACTTAACATGGCTGTGCTTGCTTACTCCAGACCTGGTGACAAGGTGATTATTCAGCCTCCTGTTTATTTCCCTTTCATGTGGTCGGTCCGGAACAATGGCCGGCAACTAGTATTCAATCAGTTGAAAAAGGAAGGAAATCAATATAAAATGGATTTTGAGGATCTGGAAAAGAAGATAGATAAGCGTACCAAATTATTTTTTCTTTGTAATCCGCATAATCCTGGGGGAAGAGTATGGACAAAGTCTGAACTCAAACGACTCTCTGAGATTTGTGTTAAGCACGGAATTGTTATG
>JAUZOH010000124.1 GCA_030706565.1 Bacteroidota bacterium
CAGGAAAACCGTAGGGATAAAAACGAAAAAAGGAGCCTTTCAGCTCCTTTAGAATATAATTAAAAATTAAAATCATCCGCATTTTGAACATCCGCAACTGGTACATATCAGGCAGCCTTCCTGGTATACCAGCGATTCGGAACCGCATACCGGGCATTTCTGTCCATGTTTGGGTTTTGTCCCGTTAGGGATATATCTGTGTAATGTGCGTTCAACCCCGTTTTTCCAGGTATTGATGGTATCGCTGTCCAATCTCAGGGACGAAACCAGATTCACCACATCAATAATAGGCATGCCATGACGCAGCACCCCGGAAATCAGTTTGGCATAATTCCAGAATTCCTTATTGAACATATGAGACAAGCCACCCAGGGTATTCCGGTAACCATATTTATCTATATACTGGAAATCATAGCGGGAGGTACCGTCTTCCGACTTATTTTTGATAATTTTTCCCTTCTCAATAGATTTCGGAATAGGGAACATGTCATCATCAGCAAGACCGGTAAAAATCTCGTAAGGACGGCCGTTGAGCAAGCCCACGAATGCTATCCAGTGTTCGCTGTTGTTGTTGAAACGGATAATATCACAATCCATTACTTTGGGGCGTTTAGGAGATTCTTTTTCCTGAGGGGCTTCATTATTGTTGCTGACAAGAACTCCGGCCCGGCTGCCTTCGCGGTAAACAGTAACTCCTTTACATCCGCTTCGCCATGCGGTGATGTACAGTTCGGCAACAAGATCCTCTGAAGCATCAGGAGGAAGATTGATGGTCACTGAAATTGAATGATCTACCCATTTCTGAATTTCGCCCTGCATCCTGACTTTGCTGATCCAGTCAATATCATTGGCTGAGGCCTGATGATAAGGGGATTTACTAACCAGTTCATCAATCTGGCTCTGATCATATTGTTTGACCTCTTCCGGATTATATCCGTTGATTTTCAACCAGGTTGTGAACTTATGATGAAATACAATATATTCTTCCCATTTATCGCCCACTTCGTCGGTAAAAGTAACATGAACGTTACTGTCGTTGGGATTCACCTTACGCCTTCTTTTGTATACAGGCATGAATACAGGTTCGATCCCTGAAGTAGTCTGAGTCATGAGGCTTGTAGTACCCGTTGGGGCAATAGTAAGCAGGGCAATATTTCTACGCCCGTATTTTACCATATCATTGTACAGGTCTTCATTTTCCCGTTTTATTCGTTGAATAAACGGATTATCTTTCTCGCGGTTTGCATCAAAAATCTCGAAAGCGCCCCTTTCTTTGGCCATTTCAACAGATGAGCGGTAGGCTTCAATAGCAAGTGTCTTTTGTACTTCAACGGCAAAGTCAATGGCATCTTCACTCCCGTAACGCAAGTTAAGGGCAGCCAGCATATCCCCTTCAGCAGTAATACCGACACCGGTTCTTCTTCCTTCAATGGCCTTATGACGGATATTCACCCATAAATTACGTTCCACCCTTTTTACTTCCGCATCCTCAGGATCAGCATCAATCTTTCCAATAATGGCATCAATTTTTTCCAGCTCCAGGTCAATAATATCATCCATGATCCGCTGCGCCTTTGAAGCATGTTTTTTAAACAGGTCAAAGTCAAATTTTGCATCCGGCGTAAAAGGGCTGGTCACATAGCTATAGAGGTTCAAAGCCAATAAACGGCAACTGTCATAGGGACAAAGAGGAATTTCACCGCAAGGGTTGGTAGAAACGGTACGGAAACCCAGATCCGCATAACAATCGGGTACAGATTCGCGGATAATGGTATCCCAGAAAAGTACGCCGGGTTCTGCCGACTTCCAGGCATTGTGAATAATCTTACCCCAAAGCAATTTGGCATCAATTTCTTTCCTGACGCTTGGATTATCAGAATTAATAGGGAATTGCTGAGGGAACAATTTATTGTTCAGCACACAATTCATAAATTCATCCGTAATTTTAACGGAGACATTAGCCCCTGTAACCTTGCCCTGTTCGAGTTTAGCGTTAATAAATTTTTCGGCATCAGGATGTTTAATAGAAATGCTGAGCATCAAAGCCCCTCTTCGTCCGTCCTGGGCAACTTCACGGGTAGAATTTGAAAAACGCTCCATAAAAGGCACTACTCCTGTTGAAGTAAGTGCACTATTAAGCACAGGGCTTCCGGCAGGACGGATGTGGGATAAATCGTGTCCTACTCCGCCTCTTCGTTTCATGAGCTGAACCTGTTCCTGGTCAATCTTCATAATTCCTCCATAAGAATCGGCAGGTTTTTCATTTCCGATAACGAAACAGTTTGATAGTGAAGCTATTTGAAAATTATTTCCTATACCCGACATAGGTCCGCCTTGGGGAACAATATACCTGAAATCTTTCAGGAGGAAATATATTTCATCCTCCGTCATCGGATTGGCATAATTTGTCTCAATACGTCTGATTTCTTTTGCCAGCCGATGATGCATATCATCAGGATTCAATTCATAGATATTTCCATGCGAATCTTTTAAAGCATATTTGCTGACCCATACTTTCGCAGCAAGTTCATCGCCATCGAAATATTTCAGGCTTGACTCATACGCCTCTTCAAAAGTGTATGTTTTCAAACCGCCTTTATTTGTTGATTTTTTCCCGGCAACCATATTGTCAGTTTCCATTTTAAAAAAATTAATATTTTGAAAAATTAAGTGTTTTAGCCTTACGATTTTGGAGATTTTTGTTTCTTCTGGCTAAGTTATGAATTCATTATATTTTCAGAGGGTATTCTCTTTCCTATTTATTAACATTTTTTGAACCTAAACAATTCCCAATTAATCTAGCACTTACCATTAATATACAGATTTACAATTTATTAAACAAACAATAACCTCATTTAGTTCAAAATAAGACAAGAAAAGACTGGAGATATCCATAGACTAAAAACCTTTAAGTCAGTAGAGTAATCTCTGAAACTAAAATTTATGACCAGTAATTTTCTTTTAAAATCTTAGTAGGAAATTCAATATTCTAGGATGTAACAAGATTGAGTATCTTATCTGTTGCCCCGCAACTGCCGGCGACAAAATCTTTGGCAATTCTTCCGGCTTGATTTAAAAGTTCCCTGTTGTTTACCAATTCATCCAGTTTATTTTTCAGCTGGCCGTAATCTTCGACCGGAAAAGCCCCGCCTTCCTTTATAAGATCCAGTGCTTCCTGAAATTTATGGTAGTTCGGCCCAAACAACACGGGCAATCCAAATGTAGCTGCTTCCAGAATATTGTGTATTCCTTTCCCGAAGCCGCCACCAATGTAACCAATGTTCCCATATTTATATAATGACGAAAGCATCCCAATGTTGTCAATAATCAGCAGGCCATTAGCAGCCACATTTTCCTCGCTGGCCTGTGAATAACGAATAGATTTCTTGCTGACTGAGGCAATCAGCTTTTTAATATTTTCTTCATGAAGTTCGTGCGGAGCAATAATGAATTTAATCTCCTCGGGAGCTTCATTAATATATTTAACCAGTATTTCCTCATCCTTAGCCCAGGAACTACCTGCAATGACGGTGAGTTTGCCCTCCTTGAATTTTTCAACCATAGGTAAATCCCTTGATTTCAGAGCGATAGCAGCCACCCTGTCGAAACGGGTATCACCGGCGATTGAAACATTAGTCATATTAATTGACCGGAGCAAATCCTGAGATTGTACGTTTTGAACAAAGATATGGGTAAAATACCCCAGGAATTTCCGGTACCAGCCGCCATACCCTTTAAAAAACAATTGATTGCTCCTGAAATTGGCAGAAGCCAGATAAACGCAGATGTGTTGTTGCTTCAATGTCTTCAGGTAGTTCAGCCAGAATTCATACTTTATAAAAATTGCCCATTCAGGCTGAATAAGAGATACAAACCTCCGGGCATTTCTTTTTGAATCTGCCGGTAAATAAAAAATATAATCAGCTCCATTATAATTTTTCCTGATTTCGTAACCCGAAGGAGAGAAAAATGTAAGTACAATTTTATATTCCGGATGCCTGGCACGGAATTCTTCCATCAGTGGGCGCCCCTGCTCAAATTCCCCCAGCGAGGAGCAATGAAACCAAACCCTTTTCTCACCTCCCTGAAGTTGTTGTTCCATGACTTTCCATAAACCTTTCCGGCCATTGACCCATTGCCTGGCTTTAACATTAAAAGGAGAAGCCAGTTTGATGAGCAGGCTATAAATATAAATACCAAGGTTGTACATGAATATACTATTTATCAATTGTTAATAAGAAACTTATAGCAAAAATTCCCTTTGATGGCAAAAAAAGAATATGTTTTTTTTCTATTTTTAACTTCCATCAAACCGAATGTTCTTAATTTTCAGCTTAAAGGGAAAATGAACCCGTTCTTTGGTGACGAGTTCAAAGGTAATTGTTTTAAAATATAACCTAAAATTAAATTTCTGAATATTTCGGGGATTCACAACAGCATGATGATTACAAGCATTTTAAATCAGGGATTTTTCATTTTTATCACTCTTCAGGTTGAAATTTGAACGGTTCTTTTTCGTTTTCTTTTTATGAATACTAACTTAGCAATCCATAGTCATTAAACTTGTATCCACGGTTGAAAAAGAAGTTGGTAATAATTCTTTTTGCTTTTTTACCGGTATATGTATGTGCCCAGGAATTCAGCAATCTGAAAGCCAGGAAACTCATTTTAACCGGCGACACCCTATTGGTAGACAGCCTGAGTATTGTTCCCGGTACGCTCCGTCTATTCAACCAGGCCGGCCAATTAATTCCGGATTCGGCTTATCAGACAGATTATGCAAAATCACAGATTATGCCGCATAAAAAACTGAAAGGGCAGACAGTAACCCTTATGTACAGGCACTTTCCTTATTCATTTACCAAACCTTATTTCCACAATGATTTCAGCAAACTAAAAAATCTGTCTGTAAACAGTCATGCCCCAATCAGGTTTGAAATGTTGGATGGGAAATCCTTTCCGCTGTTTGAAAACGATGGGCTGACTAAAAGCGGAAGCCTGTCCAGGGGGATTAGTTTTGGCAACAACCAGGATGTCATTGTCAATTCGGTCCTCAATCTGCAGATGTCCGGAAAAATCAGCAACAACCTGAACCTGGCCGCCGCCATTTCGGACAACAACATCCCCATTCAGCCGGATGGATATTCCCAGCAAATTCAGGATTTTGACAAGGTTTATATTTCGATTTACAATGATAACCTCAACCTCACGGCAGGTGATTTCGAGCTTGAAAGCCCGGCAGGATATTTCATGAACCTCTACAAAAAATCCCAGGGAATCAAATTTTCTGCAACTGTTAAGACCGGAAAAGAAAGTTTACTGAAAACAATTGTAAGCGGGGCTATTTCCAAAGGGAAATATAACCGGATGCTTTTCAACGGCCAGGAAAACAACCAGGGCCCATATCTTCTTACCGGAGTGGAGAGTGAAACCAACATCATTGTACTGTCTGGAACAGAAAAAGTTTACATTGACGGCAAACTGATGAAACGGGGGCAGGACAATGATTACACCATAGATTATAATTCCGCCCAGATCACCTTCACGGCCCATCAGCTCATCACCAAAGACAAAAGGATTGCGGTTGAGTTCGAATATTCGGACAAGAACTATGCCCGTTTCCTGATTTTCAACGCCAATGAGTTTCAAAATAAAGCAGGCCGCTTCTGGCTCAATCTATATTCGGAGCAGGACAGCAAAAACCAACCTTTGCAGCAAAATCTCACTCAGGCAGAGAAACAGATATTGCATGATGCCGGCGACAATTCATCCCTGGCAGTGGTTCCCGATGTTGACAGCATTGAATATAACAACAATGAAGTTTTGTACCGGCGCTGCGACAGCATAGTCGCCGGTATATTGTATCACAAGGTATTCGTATATTCAACAAACCGGGACAGTGCCCATTTCAGGCTGGGATTTTCATACGCAGGTTCAGGAAATGGGGATTATGTCCAGATTGCCAGTTCTGCCAACGGGAAGGTTTATAAATGGATTGCCCCGGTAAACGGCATCCGGCAGGGAGATTACTCCCCTGTCGTGCAGCTCATTGCCCCGCAAAAAAAGCAAATGTTGACCTTTGGAGGTGAAACAAGGCTTTCGCCTTTTACACGGGCAGGATTCGAGGCAGCACTGAGCAATAATGACGTCAATACTTTTTCAGAAAAAGACAAACAGAATGACCTGGGATTTGCCTACAAAATTTCACTTTTGCAGGATATCCTTACCAGGGATACAACCCAGACCCGGCTGAATACGGGAATTAAATTTCAACATATCAATAAAAATTTCACCCCGGTTGAACGGATCAAAACAGTGGAATATGAGAGGGACTGGAACTTAAGTACCTCTGAAACCCAGATTGAAGAAGACCTTTTGAATTGTTTCCTGAATTTCAAAAACCGGAATCAGCAAACGGCAAACTATTCATTTGACTTGCTCGGCCGGGGGAATAATTACCGGGGCACAAAGCACGTATTTTCCGGTTCGTGGCAGAAAAACGGATTTGAACTTACGGCAAACGGAAGCCTGCTGAATACAAAAGACAATATCAATAAAACCACCTTCCTCCGGCATACTGTTTCGTTGTCAAAACAATTGGGGCCTCTAAAAGCCGGGATAATTGAATCGACCGAAGACAATAGATGGAAAAGTACCCATGGAGACACGTTAACATCAAGCAGTGCTGCCTTCAGGGAATATGAATATTTTATAACCCGCGCTGATTCGGATGGAAACAAAATATTTGCCAGTTATAAAAACCGTAAAGATTTTCTTCCTGCTTCCGGCAATTTAAAACTGGCTTCTACCGGACACGACTTCAACCTGGGTTTTGAATTCCTTAAAAATCCGGGCAACACGTTGAAAACTTCTTTTACCTACAGAAAAATAATCTTGGCCGATGCGCTTCTCAGTAATGAAACATCGGAGAATACAGTACTGGGACGGATTGAAAACAGGTTACGTTTTTATAAAGGGCTGATGAATTCTTCAACTTTTTATGAAGTAGGATCGGGAGTACAATTGAAACAGGAATTTTCGTACGTTGAAGTTGCCCAGGGACAGGGCGTTTACACCTGGAATGATTATAACCACAACGGGGTAAAAGAGCTCAATGAATTTGAAGTAGCTACCTTCCAGGACCAGGCCAGTTACATACGGGTTTATGTCCCGACCAATCAATATATCCGAACCTTTTCACATATGCTTAATCAGACACTGTCCATCCAGCCTCAAAAAATCTGGTATAATAAAAAAGGATTAAGGAAATTCGCCACCCGTTTTTCCGACATGTTTGCCTACCGCATAGACCGGAAAAATTTGAGAAATAATTTATGGGAAAATATAAATCCATTCAGCAGCACTTCGGAAAATGAACTGGTCAATATGAATTATTCCCTTCGGAACACCTTATCATTCAACCAGAGCAACCCGGTTTACGGAATTGATTATATCCTGAACAACAATAGAAGCCAAATCCTGCTGTCCAATGGGATTGACAGCCGTAACAGTCTGACTCACGGGATAAATATCCGGCTTACCCCTTTTTCTGCATTGACCCTGTTAAATTCGTTTGATGCAGGTCATCAGGCCTATACTTCCGAATATTTCCCGGGTAAAAATTTCAGCATCCATTCCTGGAGCAATGAACTGTCCGCAAAGCTTTACCTTGGCACTTCCTTACAAACAGACCTCAGCGCAACGCTTTCAGGGAAAAGAAACATAGCCGGAGAGAAATCCCTTGAAAAAAACCTGGGATTGGAGTTGAAGATCAATATCCCCAAACAGGCCAATATTTCGGCAAAAGGCAACTATATCTATTATAATTTCAACAGTGATTCTTCAACTTCGCTGGCTTATGAAATGCTGCAGGGACTGCAACCTGGCAGCAATGCCACCTGGACCGTTTTACTTGAACGAAGCCTCATCAACGGGTTGGACATCAATTTTATTTATAACGGGCGTGCTTCAAAAGATTCGAAAGTTGTGCATACCGGGAGTGTGCAGGCAAGGATAAATTTCTAGGAAATTTATTTACATATTCTAACCCATAAGACTATTTTTTCTCATTTATTCTATTTTTATCCGCAAGCAACTGATTGACATCTATTACCGGTAAAGTATATTTACCAATTAGGCTATTAGCAGTGATGTTAGCAATAATATTTCTTAAACTGTTTATACAAATATTGATTCCTGAAAAATGTAACAAACTAGATTTTTCAGTTTCAGACAGACTTATATTTTTGTCAAAAGAAAATATGCAAACGCCTTCAATATATATTCTATAACCTGGCAAAGGCTTTTCTATATTATTTACACCAATCTTTGTAAATAATTGATAGTATTCCTGGTCTATTGGCCGTATTGCAAAATCAATTTCCACAACATATTGACCAGTAATTTTTTTAATATCAGTAATCTCAGCAGGTTGAAGAGACTGAAATTGATGATTTAAGAGAAAAAAATTGTTTAATATTAATGGTGATTCCTTAGCAATCATAATTATGCAGCTGTAACATTATTATTTTCATTACTTCCGATATCCGTTGAATCAAAATATTGATCCTTCAAATGATAATCAGGCTTTTTTAAATTATGCCAAACCCAGACAGCATTTTCTGCCGGCTCATGAAGAAAAGAATCTACTGTATATTTTTTAATATAGCTTTGATAATCATTTGACTGCGCTTTTATCTCAAACGTCAGATTGAATATTTTCTGAATTTTTGCCAGCAAATTAAAATTCAGCAACTTATCGCCATTAAAAAGTTGGGAAATAAAACTTGCAGAGACACCAAGTTTTTTCGCAAGATCTTTCTTTTTTAAAGGCTTACCTGAATCATTTATATTTTCAAGTTCACTCAGAAAACGAAACATAATCATTTTTGCCTCATGTTCAAGTTCCTCTTCTTCACTTTTAAAAGTAAAAAGATTTTCGAACTCACTGCTGATTTTATACTTATCCTTAAATTTCATATTCATACCCTCCAACTCTTTCAATTAATGCAATTTCTTTTGAAGAAAGCCTTGTCCCTTTTTTGTGTTCATATAAGATCGATGTAACTACAATAAAAACACCTTGCTGCGTATGTATTTCTTTACAATAGATTCTGTCATTTTCCTGCCCCTTAAAAAATTTCATTGCAGTAACATCTTTACATTTCTCGTTTATATCCTCCTTGTCATATAAGCTTGTATTTTTATATCCACCTAAGATAATTTCAACAATGTACCTGAATTTGCCTTGGTGTCTTTTATCCCTGTTAATATATTCAAGAATTTCATTTTTGTTAAGAGAATCTATATAAATAGCCCTTTTCCCATCAACAGATGAAATAATATGTTCACATTTTCTTTTCACAAAAATAAAATAAGGAATGATAAGTTGTTCAAAAAGTTGCAAAAATATTAAGCTATTGGTTAATAAACAATATATACAATTGATTCCCAGTCACCAAAAGTTATTTGAATATATGTTAAATTAATAATTTAAGTTTCGCAAGTAGTATAAAGGGGTTATAACAGATTTCTCTGTGGCACTCTGTGTTAAAACTCTGTGGTTCTCTGTGTAATAAATCGATACAATAACACAGAGGTACACAGAGAAGACACAGAGGAATATTTCTCA
>JAUZOH010000125.1 GCA_030706565.1 Bacteroidota bacterium
GATACTATGAATTTCATGAGGAATCTATCCAAAACATTGCAGATAAATTAATGCAGCATTATGGGAAGAAAATCGTTGTCAGCCCGAAAATATCGAATGTTACTTTTAGCGGGAAGCTGGATATTCGGGAAGATTTGAAGGATGTATTAGAGAATTTAGCTTCGATAATCCCGGCGAAAGTTGTTACAACGAAGGATGGAGAATATCGTTTAAAATGATAATTGAAAATGATTTTTACTTCTATATATAATTCTTTTACTGGCATTTTGCAAAAGCAGATTACCTGAAATCTGAGTATCCGGGCAAAAGTATGTCTGCCAGAATTTAAAACCTTGCATTAAAAGGGCAAAATTAAATATCAAAGAATGCTCCTGGTAAAATATTATCAGTGCCATAATTGTATTAACACATAACTTTTAATAAAAAAAACAAAAACAGAATGGAAATGAATGGACCATAGAATAAAAAAAAGGTTGAGCAGGTTCTTCATCAACCCATCCAACCTGAAAATTTTAAAACTAAAATTTATCGTTAACTAAAACTTTTTAAATGTATGAAAAATTACTTGACTAATAGCCATAAAAAGGCTAAAACAAGGTATTTGTTATCACTAAAAAATATTTTTTTGATTTTTTTGATTTTTTTATTCACTACAGAAAACATTTTAGCAAATCCAACCCGTCCCAAGCAGGAAATATTTTCTATTCACGGAGAGATGACCGTTTTACAGATCTTCAAACAAATTGAGAAGAATAGTAAGTTTGTCATAGTATACCGGGATGGGGCGGTCGATCTTAACCGCAAAGTTAAAATAAATGCAGTCAATAAATCCGTAGACGAATTATTGAATATAGTCTTTACGGGAACTAGCAATACTTATGAAATCAAAGACCGACAAATTACGATTCACAACAGACCTGCAGTCAGAAAGTCTCCCAACAACGATATCCGGATTTCGGGAACGGTACTGGATAAAGAAAAAAATACTTTGCCCGGTGTAAGTGTAAAAGTAGTCGGTGAAGAAGCTTCGAGAAATACGATTACGGATGTAAACGGGCATTTTTACCTGAATGTCCCCGATAAAAGTTCTGTTATCGAATTTTCGTATGTGGGTTACAAAACCCAAAGAATTAAAGTAGGTAACGAAATTAATTTTAACATTACACTGGAAGAAAATGTAATGGCCTTGAACGAATTTGTGGTAACGGGTTATGGTAGCCAGAAAAAATTGTCGGTTGTTGGTGCCATTGAAACCCTGGAACCCCAAAAATTGCAGGTAGGTTCTACACGTTCCTTATCCAATAACCTTGCCGGACAAGTTTCAGGTTTGATCGCTGTAACCCGTTCGGGTGAACCCGGATATGATAATTCCAATTTCTGGATTCGGGGTATATCGAGTTTCTCAGGAACAACAACGCCATTGGTATTGGTTGATGGTATTGAACGTGACTTAAACAATATTGACCCTTCCGAGATTGAGTCTTTTTCAGTGTTGAAGGATGCATCGGCCAGTGCCATGTATGGTGTACGCGGCGCTAACGGGGTTATTATCATTAATACAAAACGAGGCAGTGTTGGACCTCCGACAGTGGATCTTCGTGTTGAACATTCTATTTCGGGACCTACCCAACTTCCGCAATTTATTGGCGGAGCCGATTATATGGAACTCCTCAACGAGTTGAAAGAAAACAAGTCGCAACTGCCTTATTCGCAGGAACAAATTGATAAAACACGTTACGGATACGACAAAGACCTTTACCCTGATGTAAATTGGATAGATGAAATTTCAAAAAAATATGCTTATTCTACAAGAAGCAATCTGACGGTAAGCGGCGGTTCAAATTTCTTACGCTATTGTTTGGTTGCATCTGTGTATAATGAACAAGGTATGATCGCAACAGATAAAAACCTTCCTTACGATACAGATCTTAAATTGACCCGGTATAACATGCGTTCCAATGTCGATTTGGACATTACCAAGACAACTACCCTGCGTTTGAATGTCGGCGGTTATATGCAGAACCGTCATTCCCCCGATTGCAGCATTAATGATTTATTTTCTGATGCGTTCAAAACAAGTCCGATTGCATATCCGGCACGTTATTCAGACGGAACAATCCCTGTCGTAGCGAATCGGGTTAATCCTTGGGCAGTAGGCACTCAATCGGGTTACAAGATTGATATTAATACACAACTCCAGTCTTTAGTTTCACTCGAACAGAACATGAAAATGTTTACACCCGGGTTGAAAGCAAAATTCACCTTCTCTTTCGACTCGTACAATTATAGCGGCCGTTATCGGGACCAGAATCCAACGTATTACAATATTGCTACCGGCAGGGATGAAGAAGGTAAATTGATTCATACCGTCCTTAGCTATGGCGATGAGTCATTAAGTTCTGGAAACAGTGGAGGCTACGGTACCAAGAATATTTATCTGGAAGGGAATTTGACTTACAACCGTACGTTCGGAAAACACGATATAGATGCTTTGTTCCTCTATAATCAGCAAAGTTATGATCAGGGCACCGTTCAGCCTTACCGTAAGCAAGGTATTGCCGGACGTTTGTCCTATGTATTCGATCGCCGTTATATAACGGAGTTCAATTTCGGTTATAACGGTTCCGAGAACTTTGCCAAAGGCCAACGTTTCGGTTTCTTCCCTTCGGTGGCCTTAGGTTGGTTAATTTCGGAAGAGCCCTTCATGAAAAGCTTTAAAGGGACTATCAGTAAAATGAAACTTAGAGGTTCGTATGGTAAAGTCGGCAATGATAATATCGGCGGACGTCGTTTCGCCTATATAACGACGATTTATACCGGCCAAGGTTCTTACCAATGGGGTGACAATGGGCAGGTTAATCGCAGCGGTATTACCGAAGGGGATATAGGGGTCAGCAATCTGACTTGGGAAACTTCATGGAAATCGGATCTTGGTTATGAACTCGGTTTGTGGAACAATGCATTTGAATTGCAGGTAGACCTGTTCAGGGAAAAACGTTCGAACATCTTTATGCAACGCAGTACTATTCCTACTCAAGCCGGTTACATCACTACTCCATGGGCAAATTATGGGAAAGTGACCAACAAAGGTGTAGATGCCTCTTTGAATTATAATAAAAGAATTGATAATGACTGGAGTGTAGGTTTCCGCTCCACGTTCTCCTATGCCATCAATAAAATTAATGAGATAGATGAGCCGGAAGGCAGGATAGGAACATATCGCGCTATAACCGGACGTTCGATGAATACCCTTTGGGGACTTCAGACAGAACGATTGTTCACAAAAGATGATTTTGATGCCAACGGAATCTTAAAATTCGGTATTCCTGCTCAATCAGTGGGCGCTGCCACTGTTCGTCCCGGGGATATTAAATACAAAGACATGAATGGTGACGGCATGATTACCGATGCTGATGAAGGATATATCGGCGGTACGGCCGATCCCCGTATTGTTTATGGTTTTGGCGGCAACATCGTTTTCCGTAATTGGGATTTGAATGTATTTTTTCAGGGAATTGGCGACACACATCGCATCATCGGAGGATCTTCTTATTTCCTTCCAGGAAGCGGCCAAGGACTGCTGGGTAATATCTATTCCAACTATCAAGACCGTTGGACAGAAGAAAACCCTTCGCAGAATGTCTTTTGGCCCCGCTTGTCCGAATCGCCCAATCAACAGAATTATCGTTCTTCTACCTGGTGGAAGAAGGATATGAGTTTCTTGCGTTGTAAAACAATAGAATGTGGTTACAGTCTGCCTAAACCTATTATTACCAGGCTCCATTCCAATAGTATTCGGTTTTACATAAGCGGCAACAATCTGTTCTGCATTTCTAAATTCAAAATGTGGGATCCAGAATTAGCTTCAACCGATGGTTTGAGATATCCGCCTATGCGTTCAGTGATGTTTGGTATCGATGTTAATTTTTAAATGAATGAAGAAAATGAATAAATTTAAAAAAATAAATACAATCATAGCCGGATTCCTCTGTTTACTTTCTTTTAATTCCTGTAGTTACCTGGATAAAGAACCGGATACGGAGTTGACCATGGATATGGTTTACCAAAACAGGACCAAAGTAGAAGATGCTCTGGCTTATGTCTATGCCGGATTACCAAATCCATCGAGAGGCTATTTAAATGATATCGGTTGGGAAGTCTTTGCAGACGATATAACCCCTTCAAAAAGATGGCAACAATGGGATTGGCCCAATATTCCCAAAATATTCGGTCAATGGACCCCGAATACAGGATGGAATGGTAATTTTTGGGCAGATTATCCACGAAGAATCCGTGAAGCCTATCTTTTCATCAAAAATGTCAAACCCCTGCCTGAAGAAGACCTGACGCAAACTGAAGTGAATTATATGAAAGCAGAATGCCGTTTCCTGACAGATTATTATTGGTGGAATTTGGCAAAAACCTATGGGCCTGTTCCTTTTAAACCCAATTATATAGCTCCGTCCGATTTTAAATTATCCGACTTGTTGACTGGCCGTACACCTTTCGATTCCATTGTCAATTATTTGGATAAAGATATGCTTGCCACCTCTAAACTACTTCCGGCCTCTTATTCCCAGGCGGAGAAATATGGCCGTGTTACTTCCATTATGTGTTTGACGGAACGTGCCCGTATGTTGCTTTTCGCAGCCAGTCCATTATGTAATGGAAATGAATGGTATAAGGGTTATACCAATAAAGATGGTACACACTTGTTCAGTACTACTTATGACCAGAACAAGTGGATAAAAGCAGCTGAAGCCTTCAAACTTTTGATTGATGAAGCAGAAAATGCCGGCCATAAGTTGTATGTCGAATATAATGATGATGGTACGGTTGATCCGTTCAAATCTTGCGAAAACATGTTCTTTACCAAGTATACCAGTGGAAATAAAGAGATTCTATTCCCATATACCAGTACTAATAGTACAGACTGGAATTATCAATATTATACACGGAAATCCCTTACCCTTGAATTTGGTGGTGGTAACGGCTTAGGAGTTTACCAGGGCCTGGTGGATGCTTTTTTCACCAAAAATGGTTTGCCAATTACCGATCCGAACAGTGGTTATGTTGAAACAGGTTTTTCTTCCGCCAAAGAGACCCGAACTACCAATTGGAATGAGGGAACCGGTGTAAAGGGAGAAGTAACCGCTTTGGGTACCTATAATATGTATTGTAACCGTGAACCCCGTTTCTATACGGCGGTAAGTTACAATGGCTCCTGGTACTCTGTGGCATCCAGAAAATATGATTTCTTCAAGAATCATAAAGATAATGGTTATACACACGATGCTCCGCAAAACGGCTATTTGGTCCGTAAGAAAATATATCCTTTTGATAACAATAAAAAGGGCAGTTGGCTGAATACTCGTCCTCTATGGCTCTATCGTTTGGGTGGCGCATATTTGGATTATGCTGAAGCTGAAAATGAGGCTTACGATAATAGTTCGGCAAGACTGGAAGCATTAACCTATATAAATAAGATACGTGTACGTGCCGGCGTTCGTCAATATACCACAGCAGCTGTTGCTCAGGATGATGCAAACTTCATCCATGTAGATGACACTCAGGATGCCATCCGCAAAATAGTACACATGGAACGCCGTGTAGAACTATGCTGCGAAGGTACACGCTGGGACGACATCCGCCGTTGGAAAGATGCAGAAAATTTGCCGGAAGTGACAGGTGATGACTACGGGATGAATTTTTCAGGTGCCAATGCTGCAGATTTCTATCAGCGTACAATATACCAGACCCGTGTATGGAAAAAAGCTTATTACTGGTTCCCTGTTTATATTACTGAGATGGATAAAAACCCGAACCTGGTCCAATCTCCTTTCTGGAATTAAAGACTCAAACATTTAGATAATAAAGCTATGAAAATGAATATGAATATTAAGAAACAATTATATCTGCTTCTGTTTTTGATACCCATTTTTGCTGGATGCAACAAGGAGCCCGATTATTATACGCTGAATGCGCCCAATGATCAGATGAAGGTAACTGCTTCTTCGGACAGTATTACGCTGGAGCGGGCATATCAGGATGAAGAAGCTGTTAAATTTACCTGGAATGAAGCCATTGACCGTGGTTCGGATACTCAGTTGACCTATTACTTCCGTTTGTACAATGCTGATGCCAAAGATGAGGTAAGTGAACTGGTAAAAATTGATGCGGGAACGCGTTCCATTAGTTGGACGAATCGCCAAGTCAACGACCTGCTTGCATCATGGGGGTTCAATCCGGGTGATAAGGTAAACCTTGTGGGTGAAGTCATTGCTAAAGTTATTGCTTCAAAGAACTATATGAAACCTGAAACTTCGAAAGTACAGCTCAAAGTTGCCTGTTACGACCCGCAGGATATAATGTATACCTGGACACAGGCAGGCGGAACGAACCGTGTCATAACCATGGAAACGACTCAAGACGACAGCATTTACCATTGGTCAGGCTCTTTGTCTCCTTGCGAGTATTGGTTCTCTACCGATAAAAACAATGGTAATCCTGCTTACGTAAAAGGAAGCACCGATAATACATTGACCTATTCGAAGACAAATGCGGGTAATCACTTTACCATTACTGAAGCAGGACTTTATAATATTACAGTCAATCTTAATAAAATGACTGTAACCATAGAAAAAACGCCGGTATATCATGCGTTCTATATGGTAACCTCAGCCAATGGTCTGGAAACAGTTACTCCGATGGATAACCTAGATGATGGTTCCGATTACTTCCACTGGAGCGGTACGTTAACAGCAGGTACACAAATCCGGTTTGCTTCCGACATGAACAATACCTGGCCTGCGTATGTTCCGGATGCCAACGACAATTCAAAGTTGGTGATAGCTCAATCGGGAGCTACTATGCTGAATATTACAAAGACTGCCAATTATGAAATCACAGTTAATTTAGCAGATAAGAAAATAGTATGTCTCGATGTATATAAATTGCCTTATGGAGGGATGTGGGCTGCCGGTGATGCCGTCCCTGTAGGATGGGACAATGGCCGTAATTCCTGTCCTTTCGTTCATAGCGATCTGAAGAATCATCCGGAGATCTGGACTTTGAAAACCTCTTTCAATGGTGGTACTACTGGATTTAAGATTATTACAATACCTGGTCAATGGAAGAATGAGATTGTATCTGTTTCCACAACAAATAATAATCCGTGCAATGTATGGTTGGATGCCGGAGTTAGAGGCATAACGGTATCCGGGGACAACAAATTTGTACCGGGAGTTACCGGAGTTTGGACAGTAAAGGTCGACCTCCACAACATGAAAGTGACCATGGTACAATAGAAACAACGATTATTAATATTAATGTAAGACAATGGAAAAATTGAATAATATAAAGTATACATTACTCGTAGTACTACTTGGAGGTGTCTTGGGTTGCTCAAAATCAAAGGATATTAATGCGCCTATATTTGGAGGAACGATATCGAGTACCTATACCAATCCAGTATATAATGGGGACGCTGCTGATCCTACCGTGATCAGGGCGCGCGACGGGAAGTTCTATGTCTATTCCACCACAGCGAAAATATTAGAATCTACCGACATGGTAGATTGGACTGAGGGAGGAAATGCACTTTCAGGGAACAACTATCCTTCGTGGTTGCCTGGCGGTAGTGTCTGGGCTCCCGATATTCATTATATCGGAGGGAAGTATGTGATGTATTATGCCTTATCCACTTGGGGCGAAATCCATAAAAACGGCGTAGGGGTAGCCACAGCATTGGACCCGGCCGGACCGTTTACCGATTTGGGCAGCCTGGTAATCAGTCAGGATTGCGGGGTACTGAACAGCATCGATCCGTGCTACTTTGATGAAAACGGGCACAAATATCTGATTTGGGGAAGTTTCCAGGGTATCTATTACATCGAATTGAATAATACCGGGCTAAAAATCCTGAGTGGCAGCAAACCCGTCCAGTTGGCCGGAAATGCCTTTGAAGGTACGTTTATTTACAAGCACAACAATTATTATTATTTGTTCGCTTCGGTCGGAACGTGCTGTAACGAATTGGCTTCCACTTACCAGACAGTTGTCGGGCGTTCAACATCATTATTGGGACCCTATGTCGATAAGAACGGCAAATCCATGATGGACAATGGTTATGAAGTGGTCATTTCCGGCAGTAATGCTTTTAAAGGAACAGGCCATAACTCCGGGCTCATTACCGATGACAAAGGTGTAACCTGGATACTGTATCATGCCTGGAATGTAGCTGATGTTAATGCCGGACGTTGCTTGATGCTCGATCCCATAACCTGGGTCGATGATTGGCCAACAGTGAAAGATGGTGTCCCTTCTTCTACCCCGACGCAAGGTCCGACCTTTAATAATTAATGATGTTGTGAAAAATTTAATAATTAATAAATGATGAAGAAATTTATTTTTTATATGACAGCTGCATTGGTTTGTGTTTGCGTATTGAATGCCTGCGATGATAAAGGTTTGGGTGATCCTCTGGCTACTAAAATGAAAATAGAATCGTCCACCTACAATGTCAGCATTGGTAAAACGAGCGCCGATACGACAGTGGCTACTATACGTTGGATTGACATAAAGTCGCCTTCCTACAAGTTGACTTTGTCGAACAGTAAGAACGATACCACGGTTGTACTCACCGACAATAGCAAAGCTGCCGATAACAACGTCAGGGTGTTGACCCTATCGGACAAGCAAATACTGGATTACTTACACCAAATGCATTTGACAGAGAATACGACGGACACCTTGAAGCTGACTATTGCCGGGACAAGAACAGACGGAGTGGCAGACTCAGTCACTGCAACAATTAACGTTACGGTTCAAAACTCTTCTATTGCCGCGCTTTCTGATAAAAACATACCTAAAGTATCGTACAATCTTTTATCTGTGAAATCAGTTCCGGACATTAAAGCTCCGAAGTGGGTGAATAGAAAAGTACAGGAGAAGCCTTTATTCACGGCTTGCAATTTTGATATTGCAGTCGCTCAGGAAACATTGACAAATCAAGTGAATAATGCTCTTGCTGATGAGAATTTGCAGACATTTTTTAGAAAATCCTGATTAAGGGTTTCCATCCCTGATGTGGCAGTTTCGCATAGTTGCTGAAAGGTTACTTATCCGCGTATGTTTACTGTGGAAAATTTAAACTGTTCAATTTCTTTTGAATAGCTGAGTTTTACCGGAGTAATTGCTAAGCTGCCGTAAAATATAGAAAAGAGAGGATGCTCCCGGTAGCATCTTCTCTTTTTATTAAACATCAGAATAAGTATTTATGAAACGCCCATGTTTCCGGAGACACAAAAACAACTATGAACCGATCCGTCGGCTGACTGATCACTTAGGTAAAATAGCAAACATGGTGTTCCCTACCACCTTTGAAAATTAAATACTCTTCCTATGAATAAAATATTTCCCCTGATTTTTATTTTTTGTTTTCTGCTTTTTCAAAATGGAAAAGCTCAATCTTCTGACACCATCGTCGATGGTCATGCCCGTTTTACAGTATTGACCCCTACTCTTATCCGCATGGAATATTCAGGTGATAGTATTTTTGAAAATAGTCCAAGCTTTAATGTGATTAACCGTAACTTGTCTGTTCCCTCATATACAACACAGGTAAATA
>JAUZOH010000126.1 GCA_030706565.1 Bacteroidota bacterium
ATCAGGGTGGAGGTACTGTTGATCAGGCTTCTGTTATTCCGCCCGAGAAAGCCGATGCTTATCCTGAACCGGGCATGTTTGGGACTATGCCGGCTTACGGCTTTTCTATCCGTCATGTAAAAAATATTGAGCTGAACAATGTTGAGGTAAAATGCCTGAAAGATGACCTGAGGCCGGCTTTCTGGCTGAATGATGTGGACGGGGCCGGATTTCAGAATGTTAAAGTTCAGAGAACCGGCAGTTCTCCGGTTTTTAAATTGAAGGATGTCGAAAATTTTTATACTCATCAGGTAAGAAATATTCCTGATGTCATTGTTGAAAAGACAAATTCCAGGGAATTATAAACTTTAAAATCGAAAACTTTTCAAAAAGATTAAAATTCAGTTAATTAACATTAAAGTAATGAAACTATACTTTCCTTTGCTATAATATTTGATGCAATCGTTTGCTTTTCGTTCATTTGTTTTATTCTTTTGGTTATGAAAGGATAAACTACAATTGAGTGAAAAAACAGAACTGTTCAAAAATTGTTCCCTGGGAGTAAAATGAAAAATTGATTACTTTTCTTTTTAATGACAAAGAAAATGATTGATAATTTATTACAAATAATGATGAAAACATACAATAGAAAAATTAAGGGAAAATCTATTTCGTGGATGTTTGTCGTTGTATTATTCAGCGCTGCTGCTTATTCCCTGGCATGGATCACCGTTCGGAAGCCTGCCTTATTTATTATTGGTGATTCTACTGTCAGAAATGGCGATGGAAGGGGTAATAATGGTTTGTGGGGCTGGGGGGATTGCATTGCCCCTTTATTTGATACGGCCAAAATTCATATTGAAAATCATGCCCGCGGGGGAAGAAGCAGCCGGACTTATATCACGGAAGGGCTTTGGGAGCAGGTGGTTTCTCAAATCAAGCCTGGTGATTATTTGATCATGCAGTTTGGACACAACGACGGTGGTTCCATGGATACAGGACGTGCCCGTGCATCGCTTCCAGGAAATGGTGAAGAAACGAAGTCAATTATCATAAAAGCTTCCGGAAAACCTGAAGTTGTGCATACTTATGGCTGGTATATACGCAAATATATTGCCGATGCAAGAGCAAAAGGGGCAGAAGTAATTGTATGTTCGCCTATTCCAAGAAATATCTGGAAGGATGGCAAGGTAGCCAGGGCCACCAACGATTACACCAAATGGGCAAGGGAAGCTGCGCATTCCGGCGGAGCCTTTTTTATTGACCTGAATGAGATTTCTTCCGGACACTTTGAAGAAATCGGGCAGGAGACCATTAAAACACAGTATTTCCTTAAAGACCATACCCACACCACATTGGTCGGAGCAAAGTTGAATGCAGTTTCTGTGGTCGAAGGCCTTAGAAAAATTCATGGTTGTTCATTGAACAAGTATTTGAAAAATTGATATTTGTAAATATATCGATATGTTATGAGTTGCAAAAATCCCTATTTCCCGGTAGGGGCTACCTTATTGATTATTTATGAAAATTTCAAATAACATGAAAAGATTGATTTGTGGGTTATTCCTCTTGTTCAGCTTTTATTCCGCGATGTTGGCTCAGCAAAGCTGGCAAAAAATGTCTTTTCCTTCCCTGGCGGAAGTTGCCAGGCATTTCCAGTCACCTCCTCCGGAAAACGGCATGGTTTTGTGGTGGGGCTGGGATGGGCCGGTTAATGAAGATGTAATTGTCCGGGACCTTGATTTTATCAAATCCAGAGGCTTTTCTTGTGTAATGATTGAGGCAGGTTACGGCATGAATGATCCTTATCTTTCTCCGGGCTGGTTTAACCTGATCAGGATTGCTGTGAAGCAGGCAAAAGAAAGGCAAATGCGGGTTTGGGTTGAAGATGAGGGAAAGTACCCAAGCGGTTTTGCCGGCGGAAAATTTAGTGCTGAGCGCCCCGACCTGAGGATGCAGGGCTTGATTATCGGTGAGCGGATTAATGTATCTGCCGGCCAGACAATAATCCGCAGTATTCAATCTTCTACTGTGAGCGCAGTTGCCGTAAACAGTGATAATGACAGCATCCTGGTTGTTGATATTCATTCGGGTCAAATCAATTGGACGGCACCTGAAGGCCATTGGCAGATTTTACTGGCCAACCATGAATATAAAACTTCTGCAACCAGGTCGGTCAATAATCCGGCCAGGGGAAAGGACACCAGTGCTTCACTTTTTGATTATCTTAATCCTGATGCCACTCGTCAGTTTATCACATGGACTCATGAACAATATAAAAAATATCTGGGAGATGAATTTGGTAAAACTTTCATGGGACTTATGGGCGATGAGCCTGATTTTGCCTATACACCCTGGACTCCTAAAATTGCTGATGAATTTATAAAAAGAAAAGGATATGATGTGCGTCCTTACCTGGCTGCTTTTTTTGAACCTTATCAAAGCGAAAAGATAAGGCGCATCAAAGCCGATTACTGGGATGTGTGGTCGCAAATGTTCAGTGATAACTTTTTCAGCGTTCAGGCTGCATGGTGTGCCCAAAATAAATTGGAATATATTGTTCATCTGAACCATGAAGAACTGGGCTTGGAGCTTGTAAAATCTGAAGGGGATTATTTCAGGGATATGCGTCATGTCGGGGTTCCGGGAGTGGATGCTATCTGGAGCCAGATCTGGATGGACCACGAAGCTGATTATCCTAAACTTGCTTCTTCCGCTGCCCATCTTTTTGGCCGTCCCCGTGCTTTTACTGAAAGCTTTGCTGCTTATACTTATCATCCTTCTGTAGCCCAGGCCAAATGGGTTGTTGATTATCAGCTTGTTAGAGGAATAAACTTGGTACAGGTTATGTTTATGCAAGCTTCTTCAGGAAGGATGAACCTGTCGATATCTCAGACAAATTTATCTTCTGCAAATATTGTTCTGAAAAAAGGTGATGCAGATTCTTTGTCTTTTAAAAAACTCCGGCAAAAAGGCAGTTTTTTCACCACCGATAGTTTTATTTCTGTTGCAGGCTATGTGAACCGTGCAACTTATTTATTGTCATCAGGAAAACCGGCAGCCCGCATAGCTGTTTATTTTCCTACTAGCAGTATGTGGCTTGGCGACCGCAAATCCAACGAAAGCACTCTGGTCCTGGTACAGCAACTGTTAGAACATCAGCGGGATTTCGATTTTATTGACGAGCAGGCGCTCTCGTTTTTCACGACTGTCAAGGATGGAGAGTTGATAAACCTTAGTGGACAGGGGTATCGTACTGTTATTATTCCGCCTTTAAGCGTTATCTCTGAGGAAGCTGTTGCAAAGCTTAAATTATTTGCGCAGGCAGGAGGGAAGGTGGTTTTTCTTGGGCATATACCCGAATTATTGGCAGGAAAAACTTTCGTTCATGCTGCCAATTTTGAGAAACCGGAATGGCCCATCATTTTACCTTCAACTGAACTTACCCCGGCTTTACTATCTGAGCTGCCTCAGCCCGATTTTTCGCCCGTTTCTGTTTGTCCTTCTGTGAAATATCTCCACCGGCGCTGGAAAGATGCGGATCTTTATTTCTTTTTTAATGAAAGTGACAAAGAAATCTCGACTGAAGCAAATTTGTCGGCGGATGGCCCATTGCAGGATTGGAATGCCACTAGCGGCAAAATTGACATGATTCCTTTTGATCGTTATGGAAACCATAGTGCCCGTTTCCATTTGAAATTAGGCCCCTGGGAAACCAAATTCGTTGTGGCTGCCATGAAATGATGTAACTTCAAGTTACTTCAGCGCTGGTCCCGGGAAAAGATGGCTGTAAATCTTGCAGGGCTTTAAATTTTATAATAATTTTATACAGGTATCCAATATGGAATTGAAATGAAAACAGAAACCTGGCATAAAATAATCTGGCTTACTATTTTTAGCATAGCCATGGGATTTCTTGAATGTGCAGTAGTAGTATATCTCAGGGCATTGCTTTACCCCGGAGGCTTTCATTTCCCTTTGGTTATTACAATATCTCCCCAAATTGCCAAAACTGAATTTTTGCGCGAATTTGCCACTCTGTTGATGCTCTTGGGAGTTGGTTATTTAACAGGCAGGAATTTCGCCGAAAGGTTTGCCGGTTTCATATTTGGTTTTGCTGTCTGGGATATTTTTTATTATATCTTCCTTAAACTTATGCTTAACTGGCCCGATTCATTTTTTACCTGGGATATTCTTTTCCTTATTCCTGTAAGCTGGATAGGGCCTGTGCTTGCACCTGTCATTCTTTCCTGCACAATGATTCTGCTGGCCTGGTCAATCATGTATTTTTCTGACAAGTTAGTTGAGGTTAGAATCAATTATGCAGAATGGCTTTTATTTGCAGTGGGTTCTGTAATTGTAATTATTAGCTTTACTTATGATTTTGTGTTTTTTTTACTTCAGCATTATTCCATATCAGATATGATGACATTAGCCAATACCCAGGCTTTATATAAGCTTGCCAGCAGGTATGTACCTGTTTCTTTTAACTGGTGCTTATTCTTTTCTGGCGATGTATTTCTATGGGTTGCCGTTTACCTTTTTGTTAAAAGGAACAGAAAGCTGGAATTGAAAGACGGAATTTTCAGGAGAGATTAGGAAAGTCATCTCCTTTTTTGTCATTTTTGAAAAAAAATTGAAAGCAGTGAGAAAATTAGTGTGTTAAAGTGATGAAACTATCCATTGTTATTGTCAACTATAATGTTAGATCTTTTCTGGAGCAGTGTCTGTTCTCGGTACAAAAGGCGATGAACCAGATTGCTGCAGAAATTTTTGTGGTGGACAATAATTCTGTAGATGGATCCTGTGCAATGGTAGATCGTAAATTCCCATCTGTTCATCTTATCCGTAATAAGTCCAACAAAGGATTTGCTTATGCAAATAATCAGGCAATCAGGCAGGCAAGCGGTGATTATATCCTGTTGCTCAACCCGGATACAGTTGTCCAGGAGGATTGCTTCCAGAAATGTATTGCTTTTATGGATTCTCATCCTGAGGCAGGTGCTTTAGGCGTGAAAATGATTAATGGCAGGGGTGAATTTTTGCCCGAGTCGAAGCGGTCTTTGCCAAAGCCTTCCGTGGCATTCTATAAAATTTTCGGACTTTCAAAATTATTTCCCAACTCCAAAATATTCGGACGTTATCATCTGGGTTATCTGGATAAAAATCATGTGCAGGAAGTGGAAATTCTACCGGGTGCTTTCATGTTTCTCCGCAAACAGGCTCTCGAAAAGGTTGGTTTGCTCGACGAAGACTTTTTTATGTATGGCGAAGATATAGACTTGTCTTATAGAATCCTCAAAGGAGGCTACAAAAATTATTATTTTCCTGAAACGGCAATTATTCATTACAAGGGAGAAAGTACACGCAAAGGAAGTCTTAACTATGTGTTGGTTTTCTACAAGGCTATGCTTATTTTCACTCAAAAACATTTTTCACGGAAAAACAGGCAATTCCTTTCTTTGCTTATTAACATCGCTGTTTTTTTCAGGGCAGCTTTAGCCATTTTAAGCAGGATTATGATAAAAATAGGAATCCCTTTACTGGATGCTTTTATCATTTTTATCGGGATGTTTGGAATTAAGATATTTTGGGAGAATTATGAATTTGGTGCACCTTATTATTCCAATAGTTACCTGTTTTATGTTATTCCTTCTTATTGTATTGTCTGGGTAACCTCTGTTTTTTTTGCCGGAGGATATGATCCTCATGGTAGTTTAAAAGAAGTTGTAAAAGGATTATTAAGCGGGACAATCATCATATTGGTAATTTATGCATTATTGCCTTTGTCATTGAGGTTTTCAAGGATGATGATATTGTTTGGCACCTGCTGGGCTTTGATTTCACTGCCTCTCACACATTTGCTTCTGGCTATTTTACATGTTAATAATCATGAAAACGGATTAAACCGTAAGAAAAAATTGGTCATTGTAGGTTCGATCAGTGAGGGTGAAAGGGTTGAAGCTATACTGAATCAAAGCAATGTACAGCACGAATTATGCGGTTTCGTTTCTCCGGCTGAACCTGCATTTAATTATTTGGGATCCTTGGAACAATTGAAGGATATTGTGATTGTTCATAAGGTCAGTGAAATTATTTTTTGTGCCAAGGATGTTAAAACTCAGGATATAGTCAGAATAATGCTCAGGCTTTCTGATTTGAATCCTGCATATAAAATTGCTGCTCCTGAAAGTTATGCCATCATTGGAAGCAATTCATCTGATTTATCTGGAGAAATTTATGATGTTAATTTTAATTCCATAGGAACCCAACAAAACAGGAGGAAGAAGAGACTTTTTGATTTAGTCCTTTCATTATTATTAATTTTTGTTAGTCCATTAATGATTGTTTTTATTAAACACCCATTTAAATTTTGCCATGATCTGTTTTCGGTCATTTGGGGATTGTTTTCGTGGGTGGGGTATAGTGAGGGTGAGGATATTTCCGATTTACCGGTTATAAGGAAAGGAATATTTTCACCATCCGTTTTTAATCCTCCTATGTCCGATTTACTTTATGCCAAAAATTATTTGGTGGCGAATGATCTAAAAATATGCATATTAAGTATTTTACAGTCAGGACGCAAATTTTTTCTCAGAAGGAACTAAGGGTTGGTTGAAGAAAAACCATTGTTTACAATAAAAAATTTTCTATTCGTCAAATTTTGCAGATTCCCAGTTAGATAAAAAAATTTACCGTAGATTTTCTTGTTAATTTAGGAGCATGATTAGAAAACCACAAAAGAATCATGATGATTAAAAGAAAGAAATTTTTCATTCAGGTATATTTTTTAGGGCTTTTATTATTCATGAATTTCTCTGTTTTTGCCCAGCTCAGTAAGGTAGAACCGAGAAAAATGTTTATGGAAGCAGAGTCCTATATGCTGTTTGAAGAATATCCCGATGCTTTGTCCTTATATGTTCGACTAAGCAATCTTTATCCTGAGAACAACAATTATAACTATAAAATAGGTCTTTGTTATCTCAATCTGCCTACTGAAAAAGCCAAAGCTGTCCCTTATCTCGAAAAAGCAATCAGAAGTACTAATCCTGCTTTTAAAGAGGGTAATTTTAAGGAAACCAAAGCTCCCCTGGAGGCCTATTATTACCTGGGAGTTGCTTACCGGATTAATAATCAGCTTTCAAAAGCTATTGCTGCATTTAAAAAGTTTCAGAAAATATCCAATGCCAAGGTATATGATGAGGTGTTGGTATCTGACGAAATCAGGGCTTGCGAAACGGCCATGGAGCTCAGGAAAAAACCAGTCTATTTCCTGGAAACAAACCTGGGAAATATGATCAATACCCGTTTCTCTGAAACCAACGCAGTGGTTTCTGGCGATGAATCCGTACTTGTGTTTTCAAGACATTTACAGTTTTATGACGCTATTTTCTGTTCCAGAAAGGTGAACGGAGAGTGGTCTGATCCGGTTAATCTTGTCCCTGAACTTGGAGTTGATGATAAATGTTATCCTACAGGTTTGTCTTATGATGGAACTGAGTTATATATTTATCGTTTAGATGACTATAAAGGGAATATTTATGTTTCCACTTATTCCAATGGCCGTTGGTCAAAGCTGGTCAAACTTAACGAAAACATCAATACAAAATATTGGGAATCACATGCCAGCCTTTCTAAGGATGGGAAATCACTTTATTTTACCAGTAATCGCAAGGGAGGATATGGAGGATTGGATATTTATGTTTCTCACCGTACTAAAAAATACGACTGGGGTCCGCCCACCAATCTGGGGCCTGTCATTAACAGTGCTTATAACGAAGATTCTCCGTTTATTTCGGAAGACAATAAAACGCTATATTTCTGTTCCTATGGCCATGACAATATGGGCGGATATGATATTTTCTACTCAAATTGGATCAATGGTCAGTGGACTACGCCCGTAAATATGGGTTATCCGATTAATACCACGGATGACGACCTGTTTTTTATGCCTGTAAAAAATGGAATTTACGCCTATTATTCCAAATACTCCGGAAAGGGTTATGGACTCAAGGATATTTATCGTCTGGAGATATTTTCTGACAGGCATCCCCGTAAGATAAAAATCAGGGGGCTGGTTAGCCTGGCAGATAAATCGGCTGTTGCCGGGAAAAATATTGTGATCCGGATTATCGACCTGCAGACTCATGATACGGTAGGACTGTTAAGTCCGGATACCGGTGGGGATTATGATTTTTCGGCTATACCCGGTAATTATGATGTGCAAATATCCGGGGATGGTATTCAGGGCTTGCAACAGAAACTGGTTGTGCCTAAAAATATTACAGAACCTGAACTTAAAATCAGTTCTGTCCTGTCTCCTTCTGAAAAGACTGCTGAAAAAATATCTGTTTCTGCCCTTCCTTCTGTTAAGATTACCCCGCTTGAACTTCCGTTGAAATCTTATGATTTTACCGGCAAGGGGCCTTTTAAAATTGATCTTAAACTTAAGAAAAATTCGAAGTTAGTGATTGACACTTATGCGGATTCCGTATTGATCAACTCTCAAACTTTTGATATCAAAAAGAATAGATTTACATACCAGTTTATGCCTTTGGAAGGTAAAAGCACATTGAAACTGAAATTAACTGATGAAGATGGGAATATACAGTTGGGGGAAATTACAGTTAATTACAAACCCGAAAAGACTGAAGTAAAAACGATTTCCACCGCACCTGCTTCAGGGAATATGAATACGCTGGTAAATGCACTTGTCCCTTATGCAAAGGGCGGATTGAAGGAGGTTTTGCAAAAGTTAGATTTGAAGATGGAAAATATTAACAATGAAGCAGCTTTAATTCAATATTTAAAGAAAGGAGCCGAATCTGGGCATTATTCAGAACAGGATATTCTGAATATGTTGACAGCTTATTCAGCAAATTTATCCTTGCATGAGTTCCTTAATCAGTTGGTTATTCATTCACATGGTTCTTTGCATAACTTTCTTATAACCATTCATCCTGAGGCTTTACATCTTACAAATCCGGAGCAACTTATTCATTATCTGAAAATCAATGCTGCTTCACACGGATATTCTTATGATGATTTGATATCGCTTCTCTCTGAAATTGCCTCGCAGGGATTTTCGAATGTTAGCGATTTCAGAAATGCATTGGCAAAGGTTTCTTCGCCCAACCTGAAAGCTTATCTTTTATCCCTTCCGCTTGGCCCTGAAAATATAAAAACTGTTCAACAGCTTATTAAAAACTTGCTGGATCATATCCCAGAGAAGGGATTTACCCGGGATGACCTTATTTCGGCTTTGCAAAAACTGGCAATGCAGAATGTCATTAATTCATATAGAATTAAAATGGCCAGACTTTCTTCCGGACAATTATCAGAAGCTTTAAAAAATCTGGATTTAAGCAAAGAAAATATTTTTCAATTTACGGATTTGATCAAATGGCTTGATCAAAATGCAGGTAAATTATACAGCCGGGATGATTTAATGGAAACCTTGCTTAAGCTGGCTAATTTTGAGAAAACTAACCAACAGGCTGTCCATTCCTCAGGAGCAACCCAAGGAACAAAATCTTCAATGCCTTACGCTGTGGGTATAGGAGGATTGTTTATCCTTTTGCTTATTTTAATCGCCTTATGGAGAAAAAAACGGAAAGATAAAAAAGCCTAATTTACTATAACCCAAAGC
>JAUZOH010000127.1 GCA_030706565.1 Bacteroidota bacterium
CCATTTGGCCAGTTACAACCAGAACAATCATGCAAATGTTGCTTCGTTCAGCAACACATTTTACGATCCCTCCGATCCATTGCCGTTACTTTATGTTAGTCAGTGTCAGCGCAAAAGCATTAACGGCCACAAGGATGTGCTTTATGTTGAACGCATTGGCAAAGATTTGAATTCTTCCAGCCTGGTTCAAACCATTTATTTTAAGGATATTCACCATCTTTACGGCTATGCACTTCAATGGGTTATCGACCGCGACAACGGTTATCTATACGGTTATGGAAACACTGTCGATAATGACAATACCCTGAACCGTCATCGCATTGTAAAATTCCGCATTCCGGCTCTGGATAAATCAACTGATGGAATAGTAACACTCACCGATGATGACCTTCTTGAAAACTATCTCATTGAAGATACCTATGCCCTTCCCTTCAATCCTGTTGGCCAGGGACTTTTCATCAAGAACGGGCAACTCTTTATGCCTACAGGCATCGGTAACCCGAAGCATCCTTCCATTCTCTATGTTTGGAATCTTGAAACTCGTCGCATGCAAAATATCATTGACTTAACAAAAGCCACTTTTACGGAGCTTGAAGACTGCGCCATTTATCAGGGCGATCTGATGATTCAGGCCCAAGGGGGATTGTTCCGGCTCAGTTTCTAAACGGTTTCTTATGATTTGACCATCCCAGATACATAATCACCCTTACCAGTCTGAATCTGCTAAGTCAGTTCTAAAAGAGAGTTGAACGGATAATGGTTTTATCGAAACGAGCCAAACTTTTTCCAACAGAACCTATAAGCCAAAATAAAGAAGGGTATTCCAGGTCATTGATATTGCTTACCTTATTAAGATAGTATATTCCTGGGCAAGTTAACCGCCATTCCGGCCATATTGACCAATGCGGGCAAGATTTCCTGAGATTTTAATTTGCTTTAAAAGCAAATTAAAATCTATCAAGATAGCAGGGAAACGTTATAAATTTAAGATTATCAAAAATAAGGATAAATATAGGATAGCAACTCCCATTCCAGACCGTTTATTAAATTGTTCACATAAAATCAATTTCAAAGAATAATTGATGAGAAAAAAAGATAAATTTGTTAAACGTTAACAATAAAAATACTGTTTTGGTAGACTGGAACAAAAAATCTTACAGATTGCCGGGAGTCAATATGGCCGGAATATATACCTGTCAGTTATTATGTACAAAAACAGCATAAAAATGGAACTACAGAAAACGGAATATCAGGATTTATTGTCCGAATTGATTTCTCTTGTTGAAGACACAAAGCATGATGTGGTTTCGTATGCCAATAGCTCGTTAACAATATTATTCTGGCAGGTTGGCAACCGGATTTTGGGACATACTTTGGAGTATAAACGTGCAGATTATGGCAAAGAGATTATCGTTACACTGTCACGAACATTGGTTGAAAAGTTTGGGAAAAATTACGAAGAAAAAAACCTGAGGAGAATGATTCAGTTTGCCGGCGAGTTTCCCGTTTTTGAAAAAGTCGTTACACTGTCACGACAATTGTCATGGTCTCATTTTCTGGTACTTTTACCTGTAAAAGAAACAAACGTCCGCAATTTTTATGGTTTGAAAGCAGCAGAATCGGCTTGGAGTGTAAGAGAATTAAGGTCGCAAATTGAGAAAAAGGCATTTGAACGTACCGAAAATGCAAATATACAGATTTATAATAGTTCAGTTTTGACAAAGGATGTTTTCAAAGACCCGTATCTGCTTGATTTTCTTGAAATAAAAGACAGTTATCTGGAAGACGATCTGGAAGCGGCTATTTTAAAAGAATTAGAGCTTTTTATTCTGGAATTGGGAAGCGGATTCACCTTTGTCGAACGGCAAAAGCGGATAATTATTGATGGCGATGATTATTACCTCGATTTGCTTTTTTATCACCGTAAATTGAAAAGATTAGTGGCTATAGAGTTGAAAATAGACAAGTTTAAGGCAAAATATAAAGGGCAGATGGAACTGTACCTTAAATGGTTGGCCAAATATGAAAAACAAGAGGGGGAAGAAATGCCCATTGGTTTAATTTTATGTGCGGAAACAAGTAAAGAGCAGGTAGAACTGCTAGAAATGCACAAAGATGGGATTATGGTAGCAGAATACTGGACAGACCTGCCTCCTAAAGAAGTATTGGAATCAAAATTACACAAATCGTTGGTTGAAGCACGTGAACGGTTGGAACGAAAAAAACTGAGGGAATAATACATTATGGAACTTATTTTTTTATTTTCAAAACCACCCTACTGACCTTTTCATTTCTTCGCCATATAACTCTTTTTTGATTTACTTTACTAATAAATTTAATAATACTGGTACTATTATATTTCCGATACATGTTGTCCACAAATTTTCAAACAAACTGACCACCGCAACTAAAACTCCTACCAGATGACAGAAAAACTTATTAGTATGTATTTAAAACTGTCTCCAAACCTAAAGATAAAACAGGTGATAGCAACTCCCATTCCGGACCGCTTATCAAATTGTTCACATAAAATCAATTTAAAAGGATTATCGATAAGAAAAAAAGATAAATTTGTTAGAGGTTAAAATGAAAATGATGTTTGGAAAACCCAAAAGAGGGAATTATAAATATTGCACTTAGTGAAGGAAATATAACTTTTTTGAATTGTCAAAATGGCTGGAATTCACATTCTTTAGAAAAGATCTTGGTCGATCTTTTTGTTACAAGATTTGGAAATAAATTTTGTCTCACCACATTTTTTGAAAGACATAATTGAGAAGGAAAATCTTTTAGGCAATACCTCCCTAAGAGGAAAGAAAAAATTGAACAAATCACAAATACGAACAAACATTATCTACTATTAACAAAAAATATATTTAAACAGTTAAACCAATAGACCCAAGGATGTCCAACGAAGTTGACATATTAGAAAACGATATACGAGAACAGTACCCTGAAGTATTAGAGATTCTTTTGCGCGACCATACTACCCAGAAGAATATCTTTTGGGCAACCGATAATTATCAAGACCTGGGCAAAGGTTACGAATATACTTCACCAATTTTGCCCGAACTTATTACAGGTGAACATGGTAATGTTATAATGCCGCGTATAAAGAAGGATAAAGATCTACAACAAACCCGAGTACGCGATATGGCTGAGGTTTTTACACCTTCGTGGATTTGTAACGCTCAAAACAATTTGATTGATAATGCCTGGTTTGAGTGCAAAAATGTGTTCAATACAGAAATCACAAACCCCGATGGTTCGCAAACGTGGCAAATTAATCCCCAAAAAATAATTTTTCCGGAAGGCAAAACCTGGAAACACTATGTGCGCGACACTCGTCTTGAAATGACCTGTGGCGAAGCTCCTTACATAACCAGCCGCTACGATACAACTACAGGCGAACATATTCCCGTTGAAAACCGCATTGGATTACTCGACAGGAAATTGCGCGTGGTTAGCGAAAATGTTGAAACCTCCGAAGAATGGCTTGAAGCTGCACAGACAGCCTATAAAAACATTTACGCTTTCGAGTGGCAGGGCGACAACCTGCTGATTGCCCGCGAAGCCATGCTCTATACCTTTATCGACAACTACGCCCAAAAATTTGGAAAACTCCCGCTATTGAAATCTATCCAATACATTGCCTATATTATTTCCTGGAACGTTTGGCAAATGGATGGAATGAAAGGCGTAGTACCTGATAGTTGCAGAGACAAAACAGTATCAACTAAAAATTTATTTGGTGAAACAGAAATAAAAGTTACTCCTTGCAGTGGATGCCAAAAGGACAATATACGCAAACATAACGGAATATATTGTCTCATTAAGGACTGGAACAACAAAGACCCCGAGACGGGCAAAAAGGGACGCAAAATTAGATTTATCGACCTTATTAAAAATAAATATAAATGAAATTCACTTCGTCTCTAAAACTTAAATTGATTTATGTGTTCCGTATCAACGATGAGAAACATAAAGGTTGCCTGAAAGTCGGTGAGGCAACCTCTGACAATGAAAATATTTGGGGGCTTGAACCAAACAGTAAAGCACTCAACGAAGCGGCCCGTAAGCGTATCAATCAATATACGCAAACAGCTGCTATTGATTACGATTTGCTCTATACCGAAGTTTCTGTATATTCCCAAAATGGTACATTAAAAGCTTTCTCCGATGCCGAGGTGCATAATGTTCTTTTACGTTCTGGTATTGAAAAGATTCCTTTCGACAAGCAAAATAAAGCCAACGAGTGGTTTAAGACTGACCTCCAAACGGTAAAAAACGCCATTGCTGCAGTAAAGAAAGGCAAAGATTCGCTCGATGCCAGTCAGATAAGCACTAACCAAAGCCCTATTATGTTTCGTCCGGAGCAGAAGGAAGCTATCGACAAAACAGAAAAACAATTTCGCAAAAGCAACCAAATGCTTTGGAACGCCAAAATGCGCTTTGGTAAAACTCTCTCGGCACTGCAAGTGGTGAAAGATATGAATTTTGCCCGAACACTCATTCTGACTCATCGTCCTGTGGTTGATGCCGGCTGGTTTGAAGACTTCGGTAAAATTTTCTACGATAGTCCTGATTTTCATTATGGTTCTAAAAACAATGGCAATACTTTTGATACGCTTGAAAAACAAGCACAAAAAGGGAAGTTTGTCTATTTTGCATCTATGCAGGATTTGCGGGGCTCTGAACTTGTAGGAGGTAACTTTGACAAAAACAACGAAGTGTTTGCCACTCCGTGGGATTTTATTATTGTGGACGAAGCCCACGAAGGCATACAAACCGAACTCGGCAAAGCCGTAATGAACGAACTGGTGAAATCCGATACAAAAGTATTGCGTTTGTCGGGTACACCGTTCAATTTACTCGACGACTATAAGGAGGATGAAATATACACATGGGACTATGTAATGGAACAACGAGCCAAAGCCGATTGGGACAAGGTCCACCTTGGAGACCACAATCCTTACGCTGCCTTACCCCGTCTTCAAATTTTCACCTATGACCTTGGCAAACTGCTCCATCAATTTTCTGACGAAGATGTAGCCTTTAACTTCCATGAATTTTTCCGCGTAAACAAAGAATGTACATTCGTTCACGAAAAGGACGTTCGTTCATTTCTCAATCTTATAACTAAGGCCGACGGCGAAAGCAACTATCCATACTCTACAGAAAAATACCGCAACAACTTCCGTCATTCACTTTGGATGGTACCGGGAGTAAAAGAAGCACGGGTACTTAGTACTATGCTTCAGGCACATCCTGTATTTTCGCAATTCAGAATTGTGAACGTTGCCGGTGATGGAGATGAAGAAGAAGCCAACGAAGATGCACTCAAAAAAGTGAAAGATGCCATTGGCGAAAATCCGCAAGACACCTATACCATTACTCTTTCCTGCGGCAGGCTCACAACGGGCGTTTCCGTCCCTGCATGGACGGCTGTATTTATGCTTTCCGGCTCTTACAACACTTCGGCTTCGGGTTATATGCAAACCATTTTTCGCGTGCAAACACCTGCAAACATTAACGGACATGTAAAGGAAGATTGCTTTGTATTCGATTTCGCACCCGATCGCACGCTGAAAGTTATTGCCGAAACCGCCAAAATCTCTGCCAAAGCAGGCAAAACTACAGGCAGCGACCGGCAAACAATGGCTGAATTTTTGAATTTCTGCCCGATTATTGCCGTTGATGGTTCTCGCATGAGAACTTACGATGTAAACGGAATGCTCGAACAACTCAAAAAGGTTTACATTGAGCGCGTAGTGCACAACGGCTTTGAAGACGGCTACATGTACAATAACGACCAGCTGATGAAACTCGATGCTGTTGAACTTAGAGATTTTGAAGGTCTTAAAAAAATTATCGGCAGTACCAAGGCAATGCCCAAAAGCGGCGATATTGATATAAACAGGCAGGGATTCAGCGACGAAGAATACGAGCAATTAGAAAGTATAGAAAAAAAGGAACATTCTAAACAAGAACTCTCCGAAGAAGAAAAACGATTACTGGCAGAGAAAGTCGAAAAGAAGAAAAACCGCGACAGTGCTATTTCTATCCTGCGCGGCATTTCTATTCGTATGCCTTTGCTTATTTACGGTGCCGACGTGAGCGACGAAGACAAGGAAATCACTATAGACAACTTCACCCAGCTTATAGACACACAATCCTGGGAAGAGTTTATGCCCAAAGGTGTTACCAAAGAACTTTTCAACAGCTTTAAGAAATATTACGAACCCGACGTGTTCCGTGCCGCCGGCAAACGAATTCGGGCAATGGCCCGCGCTGCCGATAAACTATGCGTGGAAGAACGAATTGGCCGTATTACTGCTATTTTCAATACCTTTCGCAACCCCGACAAGGAAACCGTGTTAACACCCTGGCGCGTGGTCAATATGCACCTTGGAGATTGTCTGGGCGGCTATGTATTTTACGACGAAAAGTATGAGAACACTACGGAACAACCCCGCTATGTGGAACAAGGCAGTATTACTCAAAACGTATTTGCTCCCGATGCCCGCATTCTCGAAATCAACTCAAAATCGGGGCTTTACCCTCTTTATATGACCTACTGTATTTACCACACATGCCTTAAAAACGAATATCCTGATGGCAATTCAACGCCAGAGCAGCAACTTCATATATGGGATAGAGTGCTGGCCGAAAATATCTTTGTCATTTGCAAAACGCCTATGGCTAAAAGCATAACCAAACGCACTTTGACAGGTTTCCGGGAAGAAAGAGTAAACACACGCTATTTTGAAGACCTCGTAAACCAAATCACCAACAAAGCCGACAACTTTGTTGGAAAAGTGCAACAAGGTAAAACTTATTGGAAATCAAACAACAACGATAATATGAAATTCAATGCAATAGTAGGAAATCCTCCCTATCAAGTGATGGATGGGGGTGGCACTGGTTCTAGTGCAATTCCTGTATATGATAAGTTTGTAGAGATTGCTAAAAAGATAAAACCTGAATATCTTTCTATGATTATGCCGTCACGTTGGTTTAGTGGTGGAAGAGGTTTAGATTCGTTTAGAGACGAGATGCTTAATGACAATAGAATAAGAGTTATTCATGACTTCTTAAAAGCTACTGACTGTTTTCCTCAGGTAGAAATAAAAGGAGGGGTTTGTTATTTTTTATGGGATAGGGATAATGAAGGTGAATGTGCTGTAAATACTCATAAAGGCAATCAGTTATCTTCAACAAAAAGATCTTTATTGGAAAATGGAAGAGATACATTTATAAGATATAATGGAGCAATTTCTATTTTAGAAAAGGTTAATGAAATAAATGAAGATAGTTTTGCTACTATTATCAGTGCAAATGATCCTTTTGGCTTTGATGTTCGAGTAGATAATAGCTATAAAAGAATAAAACCAAAATTCAAACTCACACAATTTGATGGTGGAGTTGAAATATATTACAATGGTTGGAGAAAGGATGGTTTGGGATATATTGAGCTTTCTAAGATTTCAAAAAATACTGACTGGATAGATAAATATAAAATATTAATACCCAAAGCATGGGGAACAGGAGATATGAATAATGATTGGCTTAACCCATTCATTGTAGCACCAAATTCATGTTGTACTGAGACCTACTTAGTTGTAGGTCCATTTAATGATTTAAAAACTGCCGAAAATGCAATAAATTATAGCCAAACAAAATTTTTCCATTTTTTGTTATTGCTAACAAAAAATACTCAAAATGCAATGAAGAAAGTTTATCAATTCGTTCCACTCCAAGATTTTACATCCTCTTCGAATATTGACTGGAGCAAGCCGGTAGCCGATATCGACCGCCAGCTTTATGCCAAATATGGCTTAACAGATGAGGAAGTGGCATTTATAGAAAGTATGATTAAACCGATGGAGTAAAAAATTTTCTAAACCCGAAACTCAACACACAGGGTACAAATCCATTATGAGTAAAACCTTTAATATTTATTGCGACGAAAGTTGCCATTTGGAAAACGACCACAAAAATTTCATGTTTATGGGGTCGGTCAGTTGCGCCTATCCGCAAGTGGAAAGGCACAGTAAACGGATTGAAGAACTTAAAAAAGAACATAATTTTTATGCGGAAATAAAATGGACGAAAGTTTCACATTCAAAACTTCGGTTTTATCTTGATTTGATTGACTATTTTTTCGATACCGACCTGAAATTTCGTGCAATCGGTATTGATAAATCAAAAATAAACAACGAAGTTTTTGTGCAAACTTACGATGACTTTTATTACAAGATGTATTATCAATTACTGAATCACCATATCAATTCATTATACCATTACAATGTTTATCTTGATATAAAAGATACGTTAAGTGCTTGTAAAGTTCGTAAATTGAGGAATATACTTAATGTAAAACTGGGTGTCTTTCGCACTGTACAGAATATTCGCTCTCATGAAAGTATTTTAATGCAGTTAGCCGATTTTTTGATGGGTGCAATTTCATACAATATCAATGATGAAGAACATAACAATAATGCAAAAATGCAAATCATTGAAAAGATAAAAAGACACTCTCAGCTTTCTGATTTGGGAAAAACAAATTATAATGAAAAGTTAAACCTGTTTTTTATCGAGTTGAAATAATATGCCGCTGAATTTACTCAAAAAATACAATCAAATGTTGGAACTTACGGCAATGGACGAATTTCAGCGAAGAGAATCGTTGAAAAGAATTTTTAACCGCGACATTGCAAACAATCCGGCTTTCAGGTTTCAAACCAAGCGGATAAATCCGACACCTGCCGATGGGCAGGATTCAATGGAGCGGCTGTTTACACATCTCACAACCGTTATTACCGATAAAGCTACAAATAAACGAGAATTTGATATGGCTCGTTCCGTGCGTTTGCATTGGCTTAAATATCATATAGACGAAAATAAAAAGGACAATATATTCGTGTTCTCAGTCGCAGAACCGACCGGAAAAAGAACGTATATTTACGATAAAGATGAATTTTATGTAATTGTGTTAGAACCAATGAACAAAAAAAATGAATATTATTTGCTTACGGCATATTATCTGCAAGGTAAAGATAAGGCCAGAGATAAAATGATGAAAAAATATAAAAGGAGATTACCCAAGGTGGTATAAAAAGCAAAAAACGCAGAGCATCGGAGGCTTGCGTTTTTCGATTTCCTTTTCTCAAATGAGAAATGAACTCATTTACAAAGGTATTACTATTTTTTAAATAACGATCAAAAAATACAGAAAGTATTTTTGAGAATAAATAATAATTAAATCGTTCCGGATTAATAAAAACCAAATTTTGCCTGAGAAATTTGAATGGCAGGATGAATATTATGCTGTATCAGTATCAGAGTCATTGGTCGATAAAGAAAGGGAATATATTAAAAATCAGGAAAATCACCATTCTCGAGAAACATGGGAAGAGGAACATGATGAACTGATTGAAAAATATGGATTTCAGAAATTTAAAGATTAATACATAATTTGGCTAAAGCCATTAAATGCAAAATGATTTTTTGTCCTCCTGCTAAAGCAGGAGGCA
>JAUZOH010000128.1 GCA_030706565.1 Bacteroidota bacterium
CCTTCGCTACACCAGGTTTTTTGAGTATTGCAGTTTGTTTCGGGAGGCAAAGGTTCTTTTTCCTCTACTGTTGCATGCCTGTTGGTAAAAGGCCCGTTGTCACCCATGGAAAGGGCAATAGGGTTACACATATCATCATTCAATGGTGCAACATTAACATTGACCGTCACCTGATCCTCTCCCGAACAGTTTCCTTCAGTACCCACAACGGTATAGATGACCGTATCTGCCGGGCTGGCAATCACAGACGATCCCTTTGTTGTATCCAGCCCGGTGGCAGGCGACCAGGTATAATCATCAGCTCCAAAAGCTGTAAGAGTAGTTGATTTACCTTTTGTCAGTTCAACTGAAGAATAAGGCAGAAAAACATCCAGTGAGCTGACCGCATTGACATAATTGCTTCTGACTGAAGTATCAGCACCGGCAGGACCTGTAACTATGAGTCTGATATTTTTCTTTCCGCTGGTTGAATAAGTTACTTGCACAGGCCCTTTGTCTGTTGAGGTTTTGGGACTTGCACCCTCACCGAAATCCCAACTGTATGAGCTGATATTTCCTTTGGAATTCTGGGTAAAAGTCACTTTACTGCCCAGGCAAATTTCTTTTTTGTCGGCAGTAAAAAATGCAACGTTGGATTTTGAAGTATCTGCGTAAGCCCGTATACATAAATCAGCCTGATAGTCGGTCACTGTATCGCCCAAGGGCTGCCAGCTTTTACCCTCCGGACTAATCCAGTTAAACCCCACAGGTTGTATTTGTGGACTTGCATAGGCACTGCCGGAGGTATCGGTTATTGCCATTTCAGCGGGAATCGGGTATCCCAACCCGGGTGTAGTATATTTTACCTGTACATAAAAATCACCTTTAACTTTTGCAGGGATATCAAAAGTATAATAACCTGGGAATTCGCAAACCTGGTTGTTAAGAGAGGCAATAAGATTCTTCAGGGTGTCGGCAGATTTGTTTCCGTAAATGTTTATATCAATAACTGAGCCTGATCCTAAAACAAAAGTTCCCACTTTAAAGATAAATTCAGAATCGGAAGCAGTAAATTTAGTTAGTCCGTATCCGACGGGTTTATTGAATCCCAAAGAGCTGACAGCGCCCAATTCATCATACATGTGCAGCATGTTAATGCTCCTGGTATCCACCCTGTATGGATAATAGGAAGAAGAATTTAAAAATTTGCTATCCTTATAAGCCACATAAAAAAATCCGTTTTCCCCCCAGGCTGTACCCCAGCTGTTTTTTACAATCCATGCGCCGTTAGTCGATCCCGGACTTTGTTTTCCTCCGGTCACAGTTTTATTATCATCCCAGCCCACAATCAACACGCCATGATCCACGCTTTCTGCACCATTGTAATAAAAAGTATAATCTTTAGAGTTATAATAATAATCGAAATCATCACCTGCATACATGGAAGTAGCTACTGCGCCGTAGTTCATAATAGCCCTCTTAATGATATCTTTATCCGAGGGAAGCCAACGGGCTTCAGGTACATACTTATAAGGAGCAATACCCGTTTTACAGGTTGTCTGGCTATCCAGGTAACCATCCTGACTTTCCAAAACCGGCCCTGCCAGGCGTGTCAAATAAGCCGCAGCCATTACTTCGTTTCCCCCATTACCATATTTTGTAGAAAAGCCATGGCAGGTGGACATATTTTTCTCAGAAAGATTTTCCTGATCAGCATAAAATTTCAGCCAGTTCGATTCTATCGCACCCATAGCAGCAAAAGCCCAACAATTTCCCCATTGGTACTGATTCCTTGCCGGCGTAACCAGGTTCAAGGTACGCAAATCATAGCTTGAAGGCAGAGCCTCCGCACTTTTCAACCTGCTTTTAACAATAGAAGTGCTCTCAAAATGAAAGGAAAGAGGAGAAGGAATATACCCCAATCCAAATCCCTGCCTTGTTAGTGAAACATGTTCACCTGTTTTTTTCTCTTCAAAATATTTTACATATTCCGGATTAAGTGGAGCTTTCCCAAATTTTACCTGCGAAAAGGCAATGCCTGAAGTCAGATAAAAAAAACAACAAGCCAAAAAAATCCCTTTTTTTTTCATGTTCTTGTCAATCTAAAGAACAAACTTAATGTTTTTTTGTTAACCATTTTTAAGCATATAAAAAATTCTATAAATAATTTCTGAAAGGGGAATTAATTTGTTCTTCTTGTAAATATTTACACATGGTACAAATTATATTTCAAATAGCAGAATTACATTCAAAAAATTCAGGTCATTGTTATAAAAATCAGCATTATTCAACTGATGACCCTGTAATTTACAGGAGAGAAGAAAAGATATTTAGAAATGGCTGGATTTTTATTTTTCCTATAAAGAAGTAAAAGAACAATTGATACAAATAATCAAAGAAAAAAAGTTAATTTTGTTGGCTTTAAAATAGTAAATCCTAAAATAAAAATATATAAATGGGTGTTTTAGATAATGTATTGGGCTCGATTTTTGGCAACAAGGCAGAAAGAGATATGAAAGAGCTGAGGCCTTATCTTGAAAAGATAAAGGCTGAATATGAAAAAATCAAGGTTCTTAGTAATGATGAGCTAAGGGCTAAGACTTTGGAACTGAAAGCGATCATAAAAAACCGTATTAAGGGTGATGAAGATGAAATAACCGGGTTAAAAAACGAAATCGAAAATAACGACCTTGATTATGAAGAAAAAGAAAGGCTTTATGATAAAGTCGATAAGATAGAAAAAGATATACAGCAAAAGCTGGAGGATGTACTGAATGAAATTCTTCCTGTGGCCTTTTCAGTGATGAAGGACACAGCAAGGCGTTTTTTTGAAAACGAGACCATTGAAGTCACAGCCACTGATTTTGACCGTGAGTTGGCCATCAATCATGATTTTGTTGATATCAAAGGCGATAAAGCCATTTTTCACAATCACTGGAATGCTGGAGGGAACGAGATAACATGGGATATGGTACATTACGACTGCCAGTTAATCGGTGGTGTTGTACTGCATCAGGGTAAAATTGCAGAAATGGCAACCGGTGAAGGGAAAACCCTTGTGGCAACCCTGCCTGTATTTCTGAATGCTCTAACCGGCCGTGGAGTTCATATGGTTACCGTAAACGATTATTTGGCAAAACGTGACTCCGAATGGATGGGCCCCTTGTATGAATTTCATGGACTTTCAGTTGATTGCATCGACAAGCATCAACCCAATTCTGAAGCCCGCCGCAAAGCATACAATTCAGATATCACTTTCGGAACAAACAATGAATTTGGTTTCGATTATTTAAGGGACAATATGTCCATTACGCCACAGGACCTGGTACAAAGAGGCCACAATTATGCCATTGTCGATGAAGTGGATTCGGTTTTAATTGATGATGCGCGTACTCCTTTGATCATCTCCGGTCCCATACCTAAAGGTGAAAATCAACTGTTTGATGAGTACAAATCCAATGTTGAAAAGCTGGTCAATGCACAGCGCAAACTCGTCACCCAATATTTGATCGAAGCCAAGAACTTTATTGGAGAAAAAAATACCGAAAAAGGGGGAATGGCCCTTCTGCGTGCTTTTAAGGGATTACCCAAAAATAAATCTCTGATTAAATTCTTAAGTGAGCAGGGAAACAAAGCCCTGATGCAAAAGACCGAAAATTTCTATATGCAGGACAACAACAAGAATATGCATATAGTAACCGATCCCCTTTACTTTATCATCGACGAGCAAAACAATTCGATTGAACTTACGGATAAAGGCCTTGACATTCTGGCCTCCTCTTCCAATGATACCAATTTCTTCGTTCTTCCTGATATTGGAAGTGAAATTGCCGATATTGAAAAAGCAAACATCAGTCCGAATGAAAAGATGGCCCGTAAAGATGCGCTTTTGCAGGATTATGCCATCAAATCGGAACGTGTCCATACCGTCAATCAATTGCTCAAAGCATATACCCTTTTTGAAAAGGATGATGAATACGTGGTTATAGACAACCAGGTAAAAATTGTTGACGAACAGACAGGTCGTATCCTCGAGGGCCGAAGGTATTCAGATGGCCTGCACCAGGCAATTGAAGCCAAGGAACAGGTGAAAGTTGAAGCAGCTACTCAGACTTTTGCAACGGTCACCTTGCAGAATTATTTCAGAATGTATCACAAACTGGCCGGTATGACCGGTACAGCCGAAACAGAAGCCGGTGAATTCTGGAATATTTACAAACTCGATGTGGTGGTTATCCCCACCAACCGTTCGATTATCAGAAAAGATTATCAGGATTTGGTATACAAGACCAAACGTGAAAAATACAATGCGGTTATTGAAGAAATTACAGAGATTGTCAATGAAGGCCGTCCTGTACTGGTGGGTACAACTTCAGTAGAAATTTCCGAATTGCTCAGCCGCATGTTGAAATTAAGAGGCATCAAACACAGTGTACTGAATGCAAAATTACACCAGAAGGAAGCTGAAATTGTTGCCCAGGCCGGTAAATCAAAAACGGTAACCATTGCAACCAACATGGCAGGCCGTGGTACCGATATCAAACTTATCCCGGAAACACGTGATGCCGGAGGTCTGGCTATTATTGGTACGGAGCGTCATGAATCCCGCCGGGTTGACCGCCAGTTGCGTGGCCGTTCAGGACGTCAGGGAGATCCGGGTACTTCACAGTTCTATGTCTCACTGGAAGACGACCTGATGCGTTTGTTCGGTTCCGACCGTATTGCCAAACTGATGGACCGTATGGGATTAAAAGAAGGCGAAGTGATTCAGCATCCCATGATTTCGAAATCCATCGAAAGGGCACAGAAAAAAGTTGAAGAAAACAACTTTGGTATCCGTAAACGTTTGCTTGAATACGATGACGTCATGAACTCGCAAAGGGAGGTGATCTATACCCGCCGCCGCCATGCTTTATTTGGCGAAAGGTTAAGCGTGGATATCATCAACACCATGTACGACGTTTGCGAAAGTATCGTGAATGAATTTCATGAAAGTGTGGATTTTGACGGATTCAATATGAAACTGATCCGTTATTTCTCATTCGAATCGCCGGTATCAAAGAAAGAATTTCCAAATCTCAGCAGTCAGGAAATAGTTGATCAGATTTACAAAATCGCAAAAACCAACTATAAGCGTAAAGAAGAGTTTGTTTGCCAGCAGTCTTTTCCGGTAGTAAAAGATGTTTATGAAAAGCAATCCCATCTTTATGAAAATATTGTGGTTCCTTTCACAGACGGTAAAAAGACTATCCATGTCCTTGCCAACCTGAAAAAAGCTTATGACACGAAAGGTAAAGAAATGGTCAGGGCATTTGAAAAAAGCGTGATCCTTATGACTATTGATGAGGCCTGGAAAGAACAGCTTCGTGAAATGGACGAATTAAAACAGTCGGTTCAGAATGCTTATTATGAGCAGAAAGACCCATTGCTTATTTACAAATTCGAATCCTATGAATTGTTCAAGAATATGTTGGATAAAGTCAACAAAGATGTAGTTGCGATGTTGATGAAAGGACATATTCCCATGGACGATTCGGAAGGAGTTCAAAGGGCAAAAGAACCTGAACATCTTGATATGAGCCATTTGTCAACCCAAAAGAGCGATGCTCCTTCTTCATTCAGTGATGCCTCAGAATCAACCGGTAAAGAGCCCCAGGTTACGGCACCTATCCATGTTGAAAAGAAAGTAGGACGAAACGACCCCTGCCCTTGTGGAAGCGGGAAAAAATACAAGAATTGTCATGGCCGTGTTTCTTCGCCTGTCAATGAATAAAATTTAGAGGAAAATGACAAAAAAGGAGATGAACACATCTCCTTTTTTATTTACTATCTGTCCTATTCCACAATAGAGTTATACTTTTCGCAGGATAATTTCAGGATTTTCAAATGTTTATTGCTCCGGATAGGGTTGCGTTTCGATATTGTGAAAAGATTGGAAATAGGTTTTTCCGGCTTCTGCATCCAGATTGAAATCATATCCCCTGGTTTCCCCATTTATGCCACTTACGTATAATTTAAAATTATTTATCCCGACATTTAAAGGTACACGGATATAAGAAATGGAATAAGGCAATGTTTGCCAGCCCCGGGTATCAGCCTTTTCAGTGAGCGCATTGGTAATGCTTACCAGGGTGCCGAAATTTTTATTTTCCCTGCTGGCCGCAGCTTCCAAAGCTTTCTTTGTGGCCATGCGCAGCAACGAAGTTGCCATCTCCCTGACCATCCTGTCGTGTAGAGTTTTAAAAGCAATATCATTGATGTTTTGAACCATCTCTGCAGGATACCTCTGGTTGTTAAAGACTATCTGTGCATTAGAGAAAACAGGTTTCCTTTCAACATATTTTGGAAAAGCCACCCTCATAAAACGTAACTGGGAAAATGCATCTCTTTCATCAGCATTGGCATTTCCGATATAAAATGGGAAAGACAAGCCATCTTCAGGGTCAGCGAGTGTTATCCAACCTGCATTTCCGGGAATTTTGGTGAAATTGATGCTCCACTCCGACTTCACCGGCCCAAAGCCATTCAACCAGAAAAAAACCAATTCAGGTTTGTTCAGGGTGTCAGGTTCATATTTCATTTTAAACGTATCTTCATATTCATGAAGTTCATCATAAAAACCCGTGAGATAGGCAGTGCGAAGCAAATCTTTTTTTAACTGCAGGGGCGTTTGAATATTGAAATTTTTGGCATAATCCGTTTCATATATGTTAAGAGCATTGCGATAAGCAATAAAAGCATCATTGTAATTGTGAACGGCATCATAAATCAATCCCATCAGCGTGTGGGCAAAGGCATCACGGCTATACCTGTTCTTATTAGCAGGATATTTGTCATTTAACTGGTTAAGTTTCACATCAATTCTCTTACATTCCACCAGAGCATCTTCATATTTTCCCAGCTGAATATAATTGAGCGATGTAAAATAATTCAGCATGACTGTTTCAAAATCTTCAGGTTTATATGGCTTTACATTAGGATTGGAAATCAATGAAAGAGCCTCAAGCCCTATGTTTTTCCTTTGATCTTCAATAACCCTGTCGGCAGTTGCGAAGAAATGGTTGCTCGAATCATTTTTTTGTAGCATAAACGACACATAACCCCGATTTAGATAATACAACAACTGATTTTTACCTTCGCCACCTTTTTTATCGTTGTTCAATAATTTATCAGCTCGCTCCATTTCACCACTTAAAATGAAATGTTGAAATTTAATATTCCGGGTATAATAAGTATTACAGCCCGTTATCAATATTAACAAAGCAAAACATAAACCTGAAAAATAACCTTTCATTCTATTTGTTTTCTTTAAAACCGGTTTTAATTTGAATAATGACCAAACTTCTTGCCAAAGCTAGTCAATAGAAAGAAAAAAATGATTAGTTTTTTGGAGAGTTTATCTCCTCAGTTTTCTTTTTCTGGCTCTTTTCGATTGCGAAAGTTTGGTACTTTGAAGTTACAAATCACAGTAATACAAACAATATTATTGATTTCATGCCCAAAAGATAAGATCAAAGCGTAAAAAGAGAGATACTACAGCAAAAAGTCTGCCCAATTTAAGGTTGAGCAGACTTTTTGTTAATCATGATTGTTGATCTGATAAATATTAACTTCTACAGGGAAATTATCTTTAACTGACCTCGATATTATTTTTTCTTTTTGCCCCAATAGGTTGCGTTTAGATTTTTTTCAGTTCCGGCATATACAAATGTTACACAGCGAGGGGTAGCTTCCCAATCGACTTCGCGTTCAACGCAAACAATAACATTTCCCAATGTTAGTTGTTTTTTTGTCACATCGTAACTCCAATTGCCTGTCAGTGCTCCCGACATAGTGCCGTCAGCTTTGAGGGTTAATGCAGTGGCAACATCTTGTTGGCCATAGTTGTATTTAAGGTTTATATGTTCCCATGTACCAACAAGCGAGTCTTTGGTTATAGTACCGTAATCAGGTACGGCTGCATATCGTTCGGGCAATGCTATAGGCCACAGGTTATCGGGTTCGCTTGTTGAGGCCGGGCACCATACAAGGCGGCGTACGTGCCCCATCATAATGGCATTGGAGTAAGCGTTGCCACCAACATTTGCAGGCAATCGTCCCTGCGACATGTAGAACCATTCGTTGGTATTTTCCTTTTGGAAGACACAGCAATGTGATATGCCGACCCATCCGTAGCTAAGATTGAATTTGTAAGGGTGGGTTACAATAGGGTAGCAATCTCCGCCTCCGGCTGTAAAGTTGCGTCCGGTGATGTCGTAGTATGGCCCTTCGATGTTTGTGCTTCTGACCACTCGCGTGTTGTATGATGTCTCGACTATATCGTAAGCCATAAACAAATAGTAGTAACCATCTTTGTATATGATTTCGGGAGCTTCGCTGCCTTGCCAACGCGATGAGGCCGTGCGTGTACCAATTCTCACACCATACCGGGCTGTTAGCTCACTTGTACTGTTTGCGTAAGGCTCACCAAGTTTGTTGAGAGGCTTACCTGTTGTTGCATCGAGTTGCAATAGTGCGAAGCCGCTATGCCACGAGCCATGTATCAGGTAATGTTTTCCCCCGGGTGTTACGATATACGTTGGGTCGATGGCGTTGTAGTAGAAATAGGCATTCCAATCATTTAAGCTGGAGCGGCTGTAGTTTAAGCCACGATCCGATGATGAACAGGTAACGAAACCCTTGTCGATCCATACCGCTCCGGCGGGATCGGTCGATTCGCACATGCCGATAAAGGCGCGTTCGGTCCAGCTTCCGTCAAAGTTGGCTGAGGTGTTGGCTGCGCCAGTTTTGATGTAATTTTCGATAACTATGCAGTAGTACATGCGCAAGATATCTTTCCCTCCAACGTTGACCCGGCGTACTACCGGAGCCCAGTAGTCGTATACGATGTTGTTTTTTGCAATGGCCGCAAGCCCCATGCGCGAACGAATAGCGTTGAGCGAGTCGGCTACCCAGGAGGGTGGGTCATAAAAAGGTCCGCCTACCCATTCCCAATTGACCAAATCTTTTGAACGTTTGCCTTGAAAATGTCCATGTCCTACGGCAGCATTACCATACGAGGCATCAGTGCCGTACATATAGTAATATCCATTGTAGTAGGCAACCGATGGGTCGTGAACATTGGCCAGATTCCAATTGTCCCGGTTTGCCCACGATGATATCGCCGCATAGTCGTCGGCATACGTCGGAATGGTGAAACCTGAAACGGTGTCGGTTCCGCCCGGGTTTTTAGGCTCATTATTATCTTTTTTGCACCCTATAAGCGATAGCGCAATTATGCTGATAGATAAAACCAGTAGATACTTTATTGTCATGTTCAATATGTTTTTTATAAAAAGACTTCCTGATCAACGTATTTTGAACGTTGATCAGGAAGACTCTAATTTAAGAGAATGATTCCTACTTTAAATTTACAACGGGATGAACA
>JAUZOH010000129.1 GCA_030706565.1 Bacteroidota bacterium
ATGATACTTCTTTTTATGGGCGGGCGACTGTTTCGAACTCGGGAATATGCAATATGGCCTGCTCAATAATGGTTAAACCAGACTTCTTTCTCATATCCAATTTTTGTAAATTAATCTTTGAATATCGAAAGAATACGGTATTTGGGGAATAGTTATCCTTGCAGGCGGATTTAGTTCAACATAGGGTCTAAAAAATTGCCGGTGCAGTGCCGGTTTCAAGGTTTTTACTTCTATTAAAATTCAGTGTAACCAGATAAGGGAGTGATCCCAAACCTGCCTGCGTGACAAGCAGGCAGGCAACTTTTCATGCCGTCACCGTTGTGCGGCAGATTTTTACTACTTGCGAAACCTGAATAAATTATTTTCCCGGATAATTGAATTGTATTTGATTATTTGTTACTTTTAATTCAAATAGTTACTGATTTTTTAAATTCCCCCTATGAAAAACAAATTTAAGCTTCTAATCTGTTGCTGTCTGTCTTTCCTGTGGGCAACAAATCTCTTTCCCCAGCAAAATGTCAACGTAGTTCTTATCTCTTCGGCAATCAGCCTTCAGAAGACCATAACCCGACTCTCCGGAGAAATTTCCGGCTATGAAAAAAAGATTGTCAAATGCCAGAATACAATAAGCAACTCTGAGAAAATTCAGAAAATGGCCACTGAAAAGAACAATAAGGAAGCTTACAGAATCTCATCCGAGGCAATCTCGACATCAAAACAGTCTATTTCTGATTGCCGGAATTTTATTTCCGCTCTTACTGAAAAAAAGAAAAAATATCAGGCCTCCCTGAACGAGGTTGAAAAAACCATTAAATCAAATGCATCGCTAAAAACAAATGCTGTGTTATTGAACAGCAGGGGACAGGTATCAGTAATTAAACCCGATGGCAGTCAATACAAAATCAGCTCCTCTCAGAATCCCTGCCTTGATGCCGGTGATATCATTTCTACTTCTTCCGACGGATTTGCCAGCTTTGACTTTCTTGAAGGAAGAGGCTCTCTGACGGTTGGTCCCGGCTCTAAAGTAAAGATGAGCGCTGAAAAAGACAGTACACAAGTTCTTGATGTTATGAAAGGTTCTGTCTATTCAGGTATTCTTAAAGCTGATGAATATGAGAAGAAATTGGTTGACATGTATCATAATTTCAGCAACGATTCTTTATTAAAATCTATTTCATATTACAATTCGCTCTCTTCTGACCAGTGGAACAGATTAGCGCAAAAAGAGGTAATAAGGTGTTTGAGAAAGTCGAAGTTTGAGACCAGAACACCCAATGCAATATGCGCAGTACGAGGTACCAAGTTTACTGTCAGGGTTGAATCTGACAATAATACTGAAGTGCAGGTATTGGAAGGCAAGGTAGAAATATCCCCGCTTAATGATAAAGATGCAGTTTTTGTTACTGGTGGACAAATATTTTTATTGAATACAAAAGATATTCATCCGCAAATCATACAGGCCGATACGTTAAACACAAAAAAATGGTGGAACTATGAAGAATAAAAACATATCAGCCCTTTTGCTGCTTTCCATTTTATTTGCCTCAACAGGGATTTGTACCAAGGGTCAGGGCATTTCCAAAGAAGCCTGTTTTGATCAGCAGGGCAACTATGTGGGATGCGGTCAGCCATTCGTTGCATATAAAGACGGTGTAAAGTACAATTGCGTCTGTAACTGCGATGGCTCTGACCGGTGTACTCCTGCTTCCTCTTCCTCTTCATCAGGCAGCTATAGATCAGGCAGTGATAATGTCAAAGAAATGGTTGCCGGTGCAGTCATAAACGGACTCTTCAGTGCTTTGGAAAAATTGCTTAATTCACCGCCGAAACAAAAAAACACCCATGCCCAGGAAGCAGAAGATGCCAGAAAAAGGGAGGAATACAAAAAACAAATAGCCGAACAGGTAAACAGAGCCGCTGATGAATATACCAAACAGGTAAAGGGAAAATTCGAAGATCAGAAGCAGGCCACGTTGAATGATTTCAAAACCAGGCTGGTAAAGTCTGAGGCAGTGAAAACAATAAAACAACTTAACTGCGCTGCCTTTAAAAGCACAGAGGCAGCAAAAATAAATTGTACAAACATTGAGTTCAATAAGCCTGAAGGTCCGATGGAACAGACCAGGTCAACGGCCGATTTTTCATCCGGACTGCCATCCGATTGCCCTGAAGTTAAAATAACAATTCCGGATGTTGTACCTGAACACCCAGTGGGCTTTCAACAATCCTTTTACCAGACCATAAAATTCAAAGCCGACAGCATTAATAACCATGTAACCCTGTTGAAAGAAACAGGCAGGTCGCTTCAGAAAAAAATCAAAGCGAACGAAGCCGTGGTCAATAAGTATAAATCGGAAACTAAACCGGATAACACCCATGATGATCTCCTCGGGGAAGCCATGAAAGCCCTTGAGGAATCAAAAGAAGAACAGAAAAATATTACAGAAGAGATTAATGCCTGTGAAAAAAGAGTTGAGCTTTATGAAACATTAAGAAGCAATTATGATGTTAATAAAAATGATAAAACAGTATCCGGAAATGAGAACTAATAAATATTTATTATTGACAGCTATTGTCATGTCAGCCCTGTGTTTTTCAACAGTTGAAATCAGTGCACAGAAGGAGATACCTGATAATATAAAAGATCATATTACGAAAGGGATCGAGGCTTTCGGCAATGCAAAAATGCCGGCAGATATTATGAATGCACTGATTGAGTTCGATGCCGCTGAAAAATTAGCTCCTGACTTTGCAGATGTACATTATTACCTGGGCAAAACATTTTCAATGATTCAGGGAAATGCCGGAACGGCCTGTAAAGAGTTGAAAAAATATCTAAAGCTTTATCCTGATGCACCTGAAAAAGATGAGGTAATTAAGGAGATCAAAAGGCTGGATAAGGTGGTGGAAGAAAAAAGATTATCTTCCATTTCTGGAGTGGGTATTATGACACTGAAAGACGGGATATATATAATAAGCAAGGCTCCTGTAAAAACAGGTTCAGAAAATCTTGATACACGTCTCACTGCTGTTTCTGTTCAGCCCGGTGATAAGCTGATCTCCGTTTTAAACACGGGAATCACTAAAAATACTCCTATTGATGAGGTTTTGTCTTTGGTCTGCAGCTATCCAAAGCCAGCAGTTCCTGTAAAGGTTATCAGGGGCGGTGTTGAGACCAGAGCATTACTGTCAAAGGTCTCTTTTACAAATATCGATAATATAACCTACCTTGGAGAAGAAGACCTGATAAGCATACTCACAGAATCGGCTGTACCTGTTGTGCTCATATTCTGGAAAGTTGATGATCCTGTATGTAACAAATATGTTGGCGACCTCAAAGCAGAGGCTCAAAAACTAAACGGATTAGTAAGGTTTTACATTGTGAATATTGATGAATCCATGTTGCTTACCTATGAGCTGAACATTAAAGAGGTGCCTACTTTACTTTTTTTCAAAGGAGAAAATCTGAAAGGCAAAATAACACAGTACCAACCAGAACTGTTTAAAGAAAAGGCAGAATCAATAAATACAGATGATAAACCGTTCGGCCTTTAGAAAAAAAACATACAACTATACAACAAAGGGATCCGATGTGCATCATAAGGATCAAGTTCTAAAATTGTGGAGTAAAAGAAAAGAGAGGTTTTCAGAAATGAAAACCTCTCTTTTCCTTGTGGGAACTATAGGATTCGAACCTATGACCCTCTGCTTGTAAGGCAGATGCTCTGAACCAGCTGAGCTAAGCTCCCTTTGTTTTTGTTTGGTGCTGCAAAGGTAATGGCTTTTTTTATTCCACCAAAAAAATGGCCTGATTTTTTTAAAAAATTTCGGCTACAATATAGGTGCTGCCTCCAATAAAGATCATATCAGCAGGCTCGGCAGCCATACGGGCAGCTTCAAAGGCTTCTTTAACAGAGTGATATGCTTCTCCTCTCAAACCGTAGAGTTTACCTCTTTCCAATAAGATGTTTTCATCCAAAGCACGGGGAATTCCTGCACGGGTGAAATAATACGTGGCATTTTTGGGCATCAATTTAAGCATCTCGTCAATTTTTTTGTCTTTTACCACGCCAAATACAATATGCAACTTTTTAAACGGAATGGAATTAAACTGTTCGGAAACAAACCGGATACCGTCTTCATTGTGTCCTGTGTCGCATATCGTGAGCGGATTACGGTGAATTACCTGCCAACGGCCTTGCAATCCTGTTTTAGCGGAAACTTCTGCAACCCCCTCATACAGGTCCCGGTCGGAAATATGGAAATTCAATTGTTTCAGTATATCTACAGCTTTGATCACTGTAAGTATATTTTTCCTTTGATAAAGTCCGAGTAAGTCGGTTTGCAGATTTTCATAAACCACATTGCCGTCTACTGCTATGTCGAACGATTGCAAATGATCCATCGTGATGAAAGAATAATCAACCTCGTATTCTTCATCGGCAAAGTAGACAGGAGCTTCTTCTTCTTTGGCTTTGTCGGTGAATACCCTGTAAGTCCTTTGGTTGGTTTCTCCAATTACCACTGGTACCTTTTTCTTAATGATTCCGGCCTTTTCTGCTGCTATTTTTTCCAATGTCCCACCCAGTATATCCGTATGGTCAAGGCCTATATTGGTAATCACCGAAAGTACAGGGGTGATGATGTTGGTCGAATCCAACCTTCCGCCCAGGCCTACTTCAATTACTGCCACATCAACATTCTGACTGGCAAAATATTTAAAAGCAAGGGCAACGGTCATCTCAAAAAAAGAGGGCTTTATCTCTTCAAAATACGCTTTATTTCCTTCAACAAAAGAAATAACCTCCTGTTGAGGGATCATTTCCCCATTTATTTTAATCCTTTCCCTGAAATCTTTCAGGTGAGGTGAAGTGTACAGGCCTACCTTATACCCGGCTGATTGCAAAATGGATGCAATCAAATGAGATACTGAGCCTTTACCATTGGTGCCGGCTACATGAATAGTTTTAAATTTCTGATGTGGATGTCCAAAATGTTCATCCAGTTTAAGACTGTCAGTCAGATCGTTTTTATAGGCAGGTTTCCCTACCCTTGTAAACATAGGAAGCTGACTAAACAGATAATCAAGTGTTTCCTGATAAGTCATTGACAAATTACTTTCTTAAAAAAACGTGCAATAATAACCAAAATCCAGGGAAATGATTCAATTTATTCCCATGAATTCAAATGAATTCTTTCCCTTTTAAATCTGTTGGGATCAGCTTTTTGTTCACTGGGATAACCCAGGGATATCATCGAAAAAGGCATAATAGATACGGGCAGGTTCAGTACTTTTTGAATAGCGGCCATACGGTCTTCCCGGGGATAGACGCCCAGCCATACAGAGCCCACTCCTTGTGCATGGGCTGCCAATAAAATATTCTGGGTGGCGGCGGCACAATCAACTGCCAGATAGCCTTTACTTTTTTGTAAATTTTCATCGGCACAAACAATGATAGCCCATTTTGCCCCGGCAAGCATTGAAGCATAAGGATGGGCCGCCATCAGTTTATCCAATATCTCACGTTGGTTGACGGCAATAAAATGCCAGGGTTGCTCATTGTTTGCTGAAGGTGCATACATACCGGCTTTCAAAAATGTTTCAATCTGTTCGCGACTGATTTCCTGCCCGGTATATTTCCGTATACTGCGGCGGGTTAATAATCCTTCGGTCAGTTCCATTTTTCTTAAAATTTATAGTAAGATAATTATTCAATAAGCTTACAATTCTTGCAAAATTACAATATTTATAAATTTATTATTAAATTTAATGCAAATCAAAGCACTTACGATGATGAGCAAGAAAATATTTGTTCTGGATACCAACGTTTTGTTGCATGATTACAGGTGCATCTATAATTTTGAAGAAAATGATATTGTTATCCCCATTACCGTCCTGGAGGAGTTGGACAAATTCAAAAAGGGAAGCGACCTGATCAATTTTCATGCTCGGGAATTTACAAGAGAATTGGACCGTTTATCGGGTACTCTGCTTTTATCCGAAGGCATCCCTCTGGGCGAAGGGTTGGGTAAGCTTTTCGTTGAAACCGGTAAAGTGTTTTCAAAAGAAATGCTCAGTTCTTTTCCGGAAAATACTCCAGACCATAGAATACTGGCCATTGCCGAGTACATATTTAAAAAAAATGTAAGCAAAATGGTTGTTTTTATTTCCAAGGATATTAACCTGCGAGTGAAAGCCAAATCATTGGGAATGGTTGCCGAAGATTATGAAAGTGATAAAATTGCCAATCTGGACGAGATTTGTAATTGCGTGACAGTATATGAAAATATTGACAATCAACTTATTAATAAATTGTATGATAATTCTTTTGGCATACCGGTTGACGAATTTAATTTCCCCGAAACTCCTGCTTCTCATCAATATTTCATTTTGAGGAATGAAAAAGCCAGTTCATTGGCTCATTATGATCCTTTTAACAAGCTGGTAAACCGTATCGAAAAGCAGTATGCTTACGGAATAAGTCCCAGAAATGCCGAGCAGGCTTTTGCACTCGATGCATTGTTGCGGCCCGAAGTACAGCTGGTTGCACTTACAGGCAAGGCCGGAACAGGAAAAACTTTATTGGCACTGGCTGCAGCACTTCAACAACGAAAGTTGTACGGACAGATACTGCTGGCCCGGCCCATTGTTCCTCTGGCTAACAGGGATATGGGTTTCCTGCCCGGGGATGTGAACGAAAAGGTACTTCCTTATATGCAGCCCCTTTTTGATAATTTATCGGTGATTAAAAATAAGTTCAATCTTCAGAGTAAGGATTATCAGAATATTGAAGAGATGGAGAAAAACGGGAAACTTATGCTGACTCCCCTGGCTTATATCCGGGGCAGGAGTGTCTCAAATGCTTATTTTATTATTGATGAAGCCCAAAATCTGACTCCTCATGAAGTAAAAACCATTATAACCAGGGCAGGGGAAGGAAGCAAGCTCGTGTTTACCGGTGATATCCAGCAGATTGATTCGCCTTACCTGGATAGCAAATCCAATGGCGTTTCTTATCTGACTGATAAAATGAAAAATCAGGACCTTTTTGCCCATGTCAACCTGGTAAAGGGTGAACGCAGCTATCTGGCTGAGTTGGCAAGCAACCTGCTTTGATTTTTATGGAATTTATTTATATTGTCAGATTTGTGTATGAATTTTTTCTTGTTGATAGTAGGTGTCTATAGGCAATTATGTCCTTGAAGTTAATTATTTAAAAATTTCATATTCTTCTATTCTCAATGGGGCTGTTACCGGCCTCAGTCAATAATTTAAAAAGTACCTATTGGCTTTTTACCTGGCAACTTTGGTTTGAAAATGCAAGAATTCCTGATAAAATGATCGTTTCAGTTTTGGTACCAAGGAAATTTAAAAATTTAATATTAGAGATGAGCGAAAAATAGTAGCTTATTCATAAAATTTGATGCTCTCGTTAAATATGCTTATATTTGTCTTAAGCGTAACAAAAACCCAAAATCTCAGCTTGGGTGGTAAAGCCGAAAGACCAAAATAGTAGGCGTCAATAAATTCAGAAAGTCATGAAAAGTAAAATTTTCCTCTTTTTATTATTCTCTTTTTTCTTGGTAAGCTTAAATGCTCAGGTTTTTGTTGGTGGAAGTATAGGATTCAGTGCATCTGGCGGGAATCATGATAACGGGACAACAACAACGGACAAGCCTTCTACATTCAATACTAATTTTTCGCCCAAAATAGGGACCTTTTTATCCGAGAACGTGGCTGTAGGACTTGCGATTGGTTATACTTCAACCAGGACTAAAACACCGGGCAGTACAGAAGTTATTGACAAATCTTCAACATTCGGGCTAAGTCCGTTTATGCGTTATTATCCAATGAGGTGGAATAAATTTTCTGCTTTTGGCCAGCTCAATGTCGGTTTTTCATTTTCTTCATCGACTCATGAAGTAGGGGGGTCATCCACTGATGGGCCAACAACTACAAACATGTATTTTAATGTTGTTCCCGGTATCGCTTATGATTTAAGCGAAAAATTCTCTCTCGAAACCACCATTAATATTTTGAGTTTCGGCTATTATCATACTCTGGTTAAAAGTGGGTCTACAAAAGACAGAACCAACAATTTTGGCTTTGGATTAGGACTGGATAATATTGTTACCGTGGGCAGTATCTCTATTGGGGCAATATATAAATTTTAAATAGTAATTTTTACTGTTTTAGAATATACAACCGTGAAGTTTTTAAGGCTTCACGGTTATTTTTGGTATTTTTTCGGTTTCTTACCAGTTGAACATGGTCCCGTCGGTTTTCCGGTTGACGGGTAGATAAGCCAGCTGATATGGGTATTTTTCTACAGATTTTTCATCGAAATCAACACCCAGTCCGGCTTTATCGCCAGGATACATATATCCTTCCTTGAAATAATAGGCATGAGGGAAGACCTCATCAACCAAAGCTTCGTGTGGCATGTGTTCCTGTATGCCGAAATTATAAATTGCCGTGTCGAAATGAAGGGCAGCAGCCATGGTTATGGGCGACAAGTCGGTTGCTCCGTGAAAACCGGTACGAACGTGATAGGATTCGGCAAAATGTGCCAGTTTTTGCAGGGGGGTGATCCCTCCCCCGTGAACAATCGTCATCCGGATAAAATCAATCAGTTGCTCCGAAATTAACTGCTGACAGTCGGATAAGGAATTCATGATTTCTCCCACAGCCAATGGCGTGGTGGTATGCTGGCGAATTATCCTGAAACTTTCCTGTAGTTCTGTCTGGACAGTATCTTCAAGCCAGAACAGGTGGTAAGGTTCCAATTCTTTTCCTAAACGTGCAGCCTCAATGGGGGTGAGGCGGTGATGGCAATCATGAAGGAAATAGTATTCGTCGCCATATACTTCTCGAATTTTTTTAAATAGTTTGGGGAGGAAACAAAGATATTTTTCCGTATCCCAGCATCTGCTTTCAGTAGGCAGGTTGGTCCGTTCGGCAGGCTCATATTTTTCTCCTTCTTTTGAAACGCCGTAAGTGTGGTCAATCCCCGGGATACCCGATTGAACACGTATGGCTTTATATCCAGATTCAATATATTTACCAACCTCTTCAATGGTGTTTTCCAGATTTGTGCCATTGGCATGGCAATAAACCAACACCTTATCCCTGCATTTGCCCCCCAGCAAATCATACAATGGAACATTCAGCGCTTTTGCCTTAATGTCCCACAGAGCCATATCAATGGCAGCAATAGCGCTCATCGTAACAGGCCCTCTGCGCCAGTAAGGGGCACGGTAAAAATATTGAAAGGTGTCTTCGGTATCAAAAGGATTGCGTCCTATTAAACAGGGGATGCAATAATCCTCAAGATAGGATACTACGGCTTTTTCACGGCCATTTAATGTGCCATCGCCCAACCCGAAAATCCCTTC
>JAUZOH010000130.1 GCA_030706565.1 Bacteroidota bacterium
ATGGCATTGTATCTCTCTTTGTTTGTTCCATTTGTTTTTGTCAAACTTTGTTATAGAACTTATGGGGCTAATTTTAAACGTTTCTATTCCTGTAATCGGAAATGTTTCCGAGGAATAAAAACGTTTCCGAAAACGTTTCTGAAATTAATCTATGTGTGATTTTATAAATCTTTAACTTACATTATTAAAATTATATCATCAAATTCTAAAACTTAACTTGATAATTATCTAAATGACTGGAATAGACTATATAGTTATTGTTTTTTTTTCGCTCCTAATTGTTTTCATTGGATTATCTTTTTCGCGGAAAGCGGGAAGCGATATGGTTTCTTTTTTTGCAGCCGGAGGAGCTGTTCCCTGGTGGATTAACAGTTTGTCACTGTTTATGGGCTTTGTATCGGCCAGTACATTTGTGGTATGGGGGTCGATAGCCTATTCTTCGGGCTGGGTGGCAATTTCTATACAATGGGCCATGTCGGTTGCCGGATTAGTGGTTGGTTACGTAATTGCTCCTAAGTGGCACAAAACAAGATCATTAACAGCTGCTGAATACATTTGCAATCGGCTGGGAATCAGAACGCAAAAGACTTATTCTTATATATACCTCTTTATAATGGTTTTCTTGAAAGGTGTTTGTCTTTATGCAGTGGCTCTGATCTTACAAATTACTACTGGAATATCCTTGTATTGGTGGGTAGGATTGCTTGGGGCAATTGTCATTTTATATACAACTTTTGGTGGCCTTTGGGCTGTGGTTGTGACCGACGTACTACAATTTATTATCCTACTCTCCGCTGGATTGATTTTGCTTCCATTATCGTTCGATAAGGTTGGTGGAGTTTCATCGTTTGTAAATATCATACATTCTCAAAATCTTCCCGATTTTTTTAAGTTTAGCGACCAGAAATATACTATCAGTTTCCTGTTGGGTTTCTTGTTCTATAATATTTTTTACCTTGGTGGGCAATGGAGTTTCATTCAGCGTTATACCAGTGTGGCTTCGCCAAAAGAATCGAAAATGGTTGGTGTTTTGTTTGGACTGTTTTATATCATTAGTCCTGTCATCTGGATGTTGCCACCAATGATTTATCGTGCTGTCAATCCCGGTTTGGTAGGAATTGAAAACGAACAAGCATATATGCAGATGGCCAAAGCAGCTTTGCCTTCAGGAATGCTGGGACTAATTACTATTAGTCTGGTATTTGCTACAAACAGTTCGGTACAGAGTTTCCTGAATATCTCAGCAGGAGTAATCACCAATGATTTATTCAAAAATATATACCCGCAATCATCCGGGAAACTATTGATGCGTGTTGCACGTATTGCCACTTTGTCTATGGGGATTGTGGTTATTTTTATGGGAATGTTGGTCCCTTTGATGGGGGGGGCAACCAATGTCATTTTGAGTGTGGCTTCCATAACCGGAGGAGCAATGTATTTCCCCTTGATTTGGACCTTATTTTCGAAAAAGCAAAACAGCTATACAGTTTTGGCAACTACCATTCTGTCGCTTTTTATTGCATTGGCCTATAAGTTTGTAATTCCATATTTTTCCGGTAAGTCATTATCTCGTGCGTCCGAAATGTTATTGGGAGTTCTCGTCCCGATTTCAATCATTATGTTGTTCGAAATTTGGTTAAGGTTTAAAAACTCTCAGGAAACTGAATTTGAAAATTACCAGCGATACTTAGCAACCAAAGTTTCATCAAATGCTGAATCATCTAACTCTGAAGTGGACTCAAAAGGGGAAAATCAGTTTGGGAAACGAATGATTTCTATAGGCATTCTTGCAACGGGTTTAATAATTGCAGGACTTGGATTATTATCTCCCTGCGGAAAAATATATGTTTTAGGAATGGCCTTACTCTTGCTCATGATTGGATTTCGAATATTATATAAGACTCTCAAATAAAACAATTTACTATTATGATACGAGAAGATTTATCTCCTGTTATTAGGAGAAACGCTCAGATTATGCTTTATGCTGACCTTGCTGTAGTTGGAGGAGGTTTGGCTGGGTGCTGCGCCGCTATTACAGCTGCACGCAACGGAATCAAAGTCATTCTGGTTCAAGACAGGCCTGTACTTGGCGGAAACGGATCGAGCGAAGTTCGGCTTTGGATTTTGGGAGCAACGTCGCATTTAGGCAATAATAATCGGTGGAGCCGTGAAGGTGGGGTTATTGACGAGATTTTGGTTGAAAATCTTTACCGCAACAAGGAGGGAAACTCAGTGATATTTGATACTATCCTGCTTGAAAAGGTGGTCAACGAGCCTGGTATTACTTTACTGCTCAATACCATAGTTTTCGATCTGCAAAAAAAAGACGATGTAACCATTTCTTCAGTAAAAGCATTTTGCAGCCAGAATTCGACTGAATATACTATCAATGCCCCGCTTTTTTGTGATGCTTCTGGCGATGGAATTGTTGGATATAAAGCAGGGGCATCCTTTCGCATGGGAGCTGAGTGCAAAGGCGAATTTGGCGAAGCTTTTACTCCCACCAAAGAGTATGGAGAGCTTTTGGGTCATACCATGTATTTCTACAGTAAAGACACTGGAAAGCCGGTTAAATACATAGCTCCTTCGTTTGCACTAATAGATATAACTAAAATACCTCGCTTCAGAAATATTAAAATCGGCCAGATGGGATGCAATTTCTGGTGGTTCGAATTTGGAGGCAGGGGTGACACCATTCTCGATACAGAAGGAATCAAATGGGAACTCTGGAGCGTAATCTACGGAGTTTGGGATTACATTAAAAACTCCGGTAATTTTCCTGAAGCTGAAAACCTTTCGCTTGAATGGGTAGGTACGATTCCTGGCAAACGCGAAAGCCGCCGGTTTGAAGGTCCATACATGCTGAAGCAACAAGACATTATCGAACAGACTCATTTTTACGATGCTGTTTCGTTCGGTGGTTGGGCCATAGATTTACATCCGGCCGATGGCGTATTTTCTGAACTTCCAGGCTGTAATCAATACCATTCAAAAGGAATTTATGAGATTCCATACCGCTGTTTTATCAGTAAAAACATTCAAAATCTGTTCATCGCCGGTCGCCTGATCAGCACCTCGCACGTGGCTTTTGGTTCTACGCGGGTGATGGCAACATCGGGACATGGGGGACAGGTGGTTGGAATGGCTGCCGCGCTGTGCCAAACGATGAATCTGGCACCTGCCGACTTTAGCGATCCCATAAAAATCAAAATTCTCCAGGATAAACTGAATGTTGCCGGACAAAGTATTCCGGGTTTACCGATCGACAAAAGCAAAAATCTTGCAGCTTCGGCAACAATTTGTGCATCCAGCGAACTTTTAATCGATCAACTTCCGTTTGATGGCCAATGGTTCGACTTAAAAACTGCTGCCGGGCAGCTTTTGCCACTAAAAAAAGATGTTCAATACAGCTTTGAAATAGAAGTTGATGCTGATTGTGCAACTATTTTGGAAGCTGAATTGCAGGCCAGTTTAAAAATTTTCAATTATACACCTGATGCATTACTTGAAAAACAAAGCATCAGTCTTCAACGAGGCGTTCAGAAGATTACCATTTCCTTTACTGAAACATTAAAGAACGATCAATATGCTTTCCTGATTTTTAGGAGTAATCCGGAGGTTAAAATTCGTTGCAGCGAAAAACGTATTTCAGGAATTGTGTCGGTTTTCAATAAAACAAATCCTGCAGTAAACAACTATGGCAAACAAACACCACCTGAAAACAGCGGGTTTGATTCGTTTGAATTTTGGTGTCCCGATCGCCGGCCGAAAGGACAAAATTTGGCAATGAAGATCTCTCCTGCCTTAGATTGTTATAATCTCCCAAATATTGTTAACGGGTTTACTCGTCCCTATATTCGAACCAACGCTTGGGCTGCCGATTGGAATGATTCAACCCCCATGATTACTCTAAAATGGAATGAGCCTAAAAAAATTAATTCGGTTACACTCTTTTTCGATACCGATTTTGATCACCCTATGGAATCTTCGCAGATGGGTCATCCGGAAGACGTAATCCCTTTCTGCATTCAAAAATACAGGATATTAAATGAAGATGGTCAGGTGATTTTTGAAAATACCGATAATCATCAGACTATAAACAGATGGACTCCTGAAAATGCCTTGAAAGTTAAACTCTTAAAGTTCGAATTCGTACATCCGAATAAAAATGTACCTGCATCAATTTTTGAAATATATATTGATTAATTGTTCTGAAATTAAATTAAAAAACAATGAAAAAGTCTTTTCGCTATTCATTTTATTGCTTTTTTTTACGTTGATGTTTGCACTGCAAAAGAGCGTAACCGTTAGGGTGACTGACGAAAATTCGGAACCGCTGTCCGGTGTTAGCGTGATTGTAAAAGTTGCCTCTGTTGTTGATATCACTGATTTTGACGGAACTTTAAAATTACTGTTCCAACTGGAAAGTCGGTAATTTGGTTTTCTTTATTGGTTTTGAAAGTCGGGAAGTAGATATTATAGAAACTAACAATGTTAAGATTCAACTAAAATCATCGACCATTATCTTGGATGAATTTATGGTTATAGGTTATGGTGTTCAGGAAAAAGTTAACCTGTCAGGTTTGATCGAATCAGTGAAGGGTGAAACTCTGGCAAAGAGAAGCACCATTCAGACTTCTCGGGATTTACAGGGTATTGCTGCCGGTGTTATGATAAGTTCAGCTTACGGTAAACCTGGTAAAGAAGGAATTACAATACGTATTCGTGGTATTGGAACAATTAATGACAACAACCCGCTGGTGTTGGTTGATGGAGTATCTTCCTCTATTGATGCTGTTGACCCGAACGATATTGAAAGTATGTCAATTCTAAAAGATACTGCTTCATCGTTTATTTATGGTTCTCGTGCAGCGAATTTTGTAATTCTAATTACAACAAATCGCGGAAAAACAGACAATGTAAGTGTTAGTTATAAATCTTCTGTGGGTTTTATTACTCCATTAGTTATTCCTAAAAATGCTACTGCGTGGGATTATATGACTCTAAATGATGAAGCTAATGCCAATGAATTGCCTAGTTGCCAGCCAAAAATTGGAATGCCTCAGGAATGGCAAATGCCAGCTTTCTTTTATAATGCGCAGTTCAGGGGAACAAAAGATTGCCAGGATGCGGGCATTTGGTTTTTGCGGACAAGAGGTTTCGCTCAACATCGAAAAAAAACATCGTGGTCTGAAATTGAGGTTCCAATAATCCAACTTATCAAAGATGGAGGTATGATTTTCAGGATTGGAAGCAATGAAAATCACCAGAACCTGGTCGTTTCAAAAGTTTATAAACTAGGAAAAGAATCTCAGATCACCTGTGTTTTCAATCAAGGAATTGCCGAAGTGTATATCAATGGAAAGCTTCTGAAAATTGAAAAAGGAATTTTGCAGGATATAAAAGATAGATCAACCGCTGTATGGCTTGGCGACGTGGGCATATTTTTTCTTGTTATTGCCGATGTTTTTATCCCTGAAAAGGATGATCTGTTCCGGGCAGCGCAAAAACCTGGCGAAATAATCAGTTTTAGATGTAATCTCAAAGATGAAATGGTGTATAACAGAGCGGTCACAAAAGATGAAATTATTACCATATCTTCAGATGATCAGGCTTTTTGTTAATTAATTAGAATATGAAAATCAGAATTGAAATGCTCAAGATATATGTTTTTGGATTGATTTTAGCCATCATCCTGTTGATTCTATTCACACCGGCGCTTTTTGCGCAAGAACAGAATAGCCTGAAAGAATCGCAGAAACGCTTTTCAATAATGGGTTTAGACGATTCCATTACCGAAGGAGACGAAAGGTTTCAAGGTTACCTTTTCCCACTCTGGCAGAAACTTTTCACTGCCGGATACCATTTTGATTTCGTTGGTCCGAATTTGAGCAAATGCCAGATTGGAACATTGAACCACTCGGGGTTCAATGGAAAAAATGCAGAATATTTGGATGCACACATCGACAGCATTTATCGGAAATACCCGGCAGACATCGTTCTGCTTCATGCCGGGCACAACCCCTTTGATACTGAAAACCCCATTGCGGGAATTATCAAAGCTCAGGAGTCAATTATTCGTAAGATTTTGAAGATAAACCCTGATGCTAAAATTTTAGTCGCAAAGGTTATTACCAGTGGAAAACTGCCTAAATATTCCTACATCCCCGAGTTGAATAAAAACATTGCCAAAATGATAAAGCGACTGAAAATTAGCAATGTTTTTCTGGTCGATCAGGTCAAGGGTTTCGATTGGGCAAAGTTTACGATCAGCGATAAAGTACACCTCAATTCCTCCGGAGCTGAAAAAATGGCAGAAGCTTGGTTTGAAACCTTGTCAAAGATTCTGGGGCCGGCAGATCAGGCGTTCAGACCTCAGATTGTCAGCTATAAACAATTGGAATCAAGTAACCTGAATCTTCATATTTTTGAACCAAAAAATAGAAAGAAAGCAGAACTTCGTCCGGCGATCATCTATTTTTTCGGAGGTGGCTGGTCTAACGGAACCCCCTTGCAATTTTACCGGGAATGTTCTCATTATGCCGCAAAAGGAATGGTGGCTGTTGCTGCCGAATACCGGATTTCGTACCTGCACAAAACAACTCCGTTTGAAAGCTTTGAAGATGCAAAAGAGGCTATTCGCTGGTTGCGTCAGAATGCGGGAAAATATCATATTGATCCCAACCGGATTGCTGCCGCGGGAGCCTCGGCCGGCGGCCAACTGGCTGCTGCAACAGGAATAATCAAAGAAAACCTCAATGGGAAAACAATGGTAAGCTCAAAACCGAATCTCTTGCTGCTTTTTTATCCGGTCATTGATAATAGTCCGGATGGGTATGGCCCGAAAGAGATGAAAAAACGGTTTCGGGAAATTTCGCCTTTACACAACATTGACTCCGCGGCTCCGCCGACACTTTTTATCCTTGGAACTAAAGACCAACTGATTCCGGTAAAAACGGCTGAGGAATTTAAAAGGAGAATGGAAAATTCTGGTTTAGATTGCGAACTTCACCTGTTTGAAGGTGCCGGTCATCCCATATTTTATTATGCAAAAGAGTTGACTGAAAACTATTATAAGATGCTCGAATTATCGGATAGTTTTCTTCGGAAGTATGGTTATTTAAAAGATTAAATTTTAAATTTAAAATAGATGAAACAAACCATGAGAATTACTTCTCTCACAGAGAAATGATTATGATGGCGAGTTTCATGTGGTAATTAGAAAACAAATAATAAACACATGAAAAAACTTGTATTGTTTGCTGCCGTTTTGATTTTGTTTGCCTATAGTTCCTGCGAGCAGAAAAAAAACACGATTCCCGCGGGAGAATTCGATATTCAATCGATGATTCAGCCTGTTCCCTACACAGCTAAATTCATTAACGACACCTCGTACATCTGGTGCGGAACGCTGGTCAAATCACACATCGACCAGAAATTTCACCTGTTTTATTCCCGTTGGTCCAGAAAGCTGGGCATGGCAGCCTGGGTAACAAATTCTGAAATTGCCCATGCGGTTTCCGATTCGCCCTTCGGACCTTTTCAATTTAGGGACGTTACCTTACCGGTTCGTGGAGCTAACTATTGGGATGGAATGGTGACCCACAATCCAACCATTCATTTTTACAACGGGAAATATTATCTGTATTATATGGGTAATTATGGCGATGGAAAAGTAACCAGCCCGCAATTGAACTGGACACACCGCAATCATCAACGCATTGGTGTTGCTATTGCCGATGATCCAAATGGTCCATGGCAGCGATTCGATCGGCCTTTACTGGATGTTTCGCCTGATTCAACGGCATACGATGCCCAGCTGGTAACCAATCCTTCGGTGACCCAAATGCCTGATGGCCGTTTTCTAATGGTTTACAAAGCAGTTGCAAAAAAAAGACCACAACCATTTGGAGGACCGGTGGTTCATCTGACTGCAATAGCCGATCGTCCCGAAGGGCCATTTATCAAGCAAAATAAGCCTATATTTACAGCTGAAAATGTAGATTTTCCGGCTGAAGACCCTTTTGTCTGGTGTCAGGATAATTGCTATTATGCCATCGTGAAAGATATGAAAGGCGCTTTTACCAATGCTGGCAGAAGTTTAGTGCTTTTTTATTCATTGGATGGTCTGGATTGGAAACTGGCCAAACATCCGCTGGTTTCTTCCCTGAATATCAAATGGGAAGATGGCACTACCCAAAAGTTAGAAGCGTTGGAACGTCCACAACTCTATTTCGAAAATGGAATGCCGGTTGCTTTACTTTGTGCAGTGAATGAAAATTTAGGGCACTCATACAATGTGCAGATCCCATTGAAACGGCCCTAGTGAAAAGAGATAAATGAAGTCAGTTGGACAAAAAATACCTTCATCAATCATCTGAAAACCAATAAATCAGCATAGAAAATGAAAAATTATTTTTATTCTTTTTTCCTCCTGCTTATTTTGAATTACTCTCAAAGTGGTATAGCACAGAAGATTAAATCGGTAAAATCGCCTAATGGAAATCTTTTGCTAACTTTTCAACTGGCCAAAGATGGTTCTTTAACTTATTCATTTAAGGCTTGGAAACATAAGGTTATTGCTGATTCGCCATTGGGATATGCTGCCGGGAAAACGGTTTCGGTTCCTTCGTCAGGTTGGGTGATCGAAAATTCAGAAAAACATTCAGTGCATTCGGTTTGGAATCCGGTATGGGGAAAGCGTTCTGTTGTTCCGGATGAATACAATGACTTAATCCTGAATCTGGCGGGTCCTGAGTCTTCAGGTCTCCATCATTTGCGCATTGAATCTCGAATTTACAATGACGGGGTAGCCTTTCGTTACTGTATTCCGGCTGAAGAGAAAAACAATTTGCCTGCAACATCAGAAATAACCGAATACCATTTCGCGGGTGACTACACCGCCTGGTTTTACAATGGAGAAAATGCGAATATTGGTCCCGAAAAACTATCGGAATGTGATGGGAAACGACTTCCTGTGATGACTGTTAAAGCCGGCAAAGATTTGTATCTGGCTATCCATGAAGCTGATTTGGAAACTGGCGATCCGTTGGTTTTGCAATCCCATAAAGGCAGTACCACTTTTTCGGTTGTTTCCAATCCGGGGAAACTGGAAGCCGGCTATCATTCGGCTTGGCGGATTATTCTCTGTGGAAAGACTCCGGGTACTTTGGTTGATTCTCATTTGATTGAACTTCTGAATCCTCCTGCCAAGGGCGATTTCTCGTGGGTGAAACCCGGGGTGGCGGTATGGGACTGGCGTATTAATGGAGCTCAAATTGATGGA
>JAUZOH010000131.1 GCA_030706565.1 Bacteroidota bacterium
AGAATATTCATTTTTTTGGCTTTTGAGCGTTTATTGCAAACTGATTAGTTTTTTCAGGGCATTTAAAGCTTTTCCGCTTTCCAGCGATTCTTTGGCTTCGCCCACGCAATCTTCAAAACTTTTTGACGGGGTGATGCATTTCAATCCCATCGCCGAATTGGCGATCACTGTCTGCGTTTGGGCTTCTGTTCCCTGGTTGGTCAGTACGTCCATGAAAATTTTGGTGGCGTCGTCCACTGTTTTGCCGCCGTAAAGTTCTTCGGGCCTGACTGTTTTTAGCCCCAGCATGGACGGGCTCATCACTTGCTCCAGTTCCCGGGAGGTGATTTTAAAATCGCCGGTCAGGGAGATTTCATCATAACCATCGAGGCTGTATAGAATAATAAAGTTGGTCTTTGTTTGCTGGTAGATGTAATTGTACAGTCTTGAAATTTCCAGGCTGTAAACACCAACCATCTGGTTTTTTGGGAAACTGGGATTGATCATGGGCCCAAGCATGTTGAAGAATGTTTTTACGCCCAGTTCGCGGCGGATGGGGGCAACGTTCTTCATGGCCGAGTTAAACAAAGGTGCATGCAGGAAGCAGATTCCCGTTTTTTCCATTTCTTCTCTTAACTTAGGGACATCGTTTTTAAATTTATACCCTAAGGCTTCCATGACATTTGAAGAACCACAGTTTGATGAAACCGCGTAATTGCCATGTTTGGCCACTTTGCCTCCTGCACCGGCCACAACAAAAGAGGAAAGGGTGGAGATGTTGAAGGTGTCTTTCTTATCGCCGCCGGTTCCACAAAGGTCTATGGTGTTGAAATCCGAAAGATCAACCGGGGTGCACAATTCAAGCAGTGCATCACGGAAACCTGCCAGTTCTTCTACTTTTATGCTTCTCATTAAATATACTGAAATGAAGGCGGCAATTTCCGAATTGTTGCATTTCCCGTTGGCTATTTCTGTTAGTGCAGCTTTGGCTTCTTCGCGATTAAGTGTTTGATGTTCAAATAATTGTTCTAATATTTCTTTTATCATGATTTTTCAATTTTAATTTTCCAGTGTTCAAATTTTGTCGGTTACGCATTCGCCTGATTATTCAATCCTTAGCTGTTCAGCCAGTTTTCGATGATTTTTTCGCCATGTTGGGTCAAAACGGATTCGGGGTGAAACTGCAAACCTTTTACATCATATTGTTTATGGCTTATGGCCATGATTTGTCCTTCATCGTCAACTGCCGTGATTTCAAAGCAGGAGGGAAGGCCCTTGTTGCTGATAATCCAGGAATGGTAGCGTCCGGCTTTGATGCAAGCGGGGATATCTTTGAATAAAGTATCCTGTAGCTTGAGAATTTTCACATCGGTAGCAACGCCGTGGTACACATCGGGCAAGTTGATCAGTTCTGCGCCAAATGCCTGTCCGATGGCCTGATGGCCAAGGCAAACGCCCAGGATGCTTTTGGTTTGTGCATACCGTTTGATCAGATCCAGCATGATGCCTGCATCAGCGGGAACTCCGGGACCAGGTGAAAGAACAATCTTGTCGTATTCATCAATTTTATCCAGTGAAATTTCATCGTTCCTGAACACATCAACGGTATCCTTGGTGAGTTTCCTAAGTGCATGGACAAGGTTGTAGGTGAATGAATCGTAATTATCGAGAACTAATATTTTCATTTTCTGAGTTATTATCGCGTTTGTAAAATTAGGAAATGGTATTTGCCATAACAATTGCTTGTTTCAGAGCAGCAAGTTTATTATTTACTTCATTTAATTCGCCTTTGGGATCGGATGCTGCTACAATGCCTGCTCCTGCCTGGTAAATGAGTGTATTGTTTTTGCAAAGGAAGGAGCGGATCATAATGGCATGGTTGAAATTGCCGTTCAGCCCGATATATCCTATACAGCCGCCGTAATAACTACGGTTGATGTTTTCGTATTTGTTGATCAGTTCCATGGCCTTGTATTTGGGCGCTCCTGAAAGTGTTCCGGCAGGAAAAGTATTGGCCATAACCCGGATGACATTGGTACCCTCGGGCAACTCGCCTGATACACGGGAAACCAAATGAAGCACATGGGAATAATATTGAACCTCGCGAAAAGTTTCAACCTTCACATGGGTTGAATTCCGGCTCAGGTCGTTGCGGGCCAGGTCAACCAGCATCACATGTTCCGCATTTTCTTTTTCGTCGAGTACAAGTTTGGCAGCCAGTTCTTTATCCTTGTCATCGTCGCCCGTACGCCTGAAGGTACCGGCAATAGGATTGATATAAGCTTTGCCGTCTTTTATTTCCAGTTGTACTTCAGGAGAGGAACCAAAAATTTTATAACTTCCATAATCGAAGTAGTACAGGTAAGGCGAAGGGTTGATAGACCTCAAAGCCCTGTAAACATTGAATTCGTCACCGCTGTATTTCTGGGAGAACCGGCGCGAGAGCACAATCTGGAAAACATCACCCAGATGGCAATGGTCAATTCCTTTTTGAACCATATCCATATACTGCTGGTCGGTGATGTTGGATTGTTCGTGATTGTCGGATTTGAAACCGAATATGCCGAAATTTCTGTTGTACAGCAGGGACTCAACTTTCTCTATTTCACTTTGTTCCCCGTTAAATATGTTTTCTATCAGGGTCAGGGTATTTTTGAAGTGGTTGATGGCAATGATGAATTTATAGAAATGGTAGCGCATTTCGGGGATATATTCATCTTTATGGGCAGGGGCCTGAATTTTCAGTGTCTCGAAATACTGGATGGAATCATAGGCCGTATATCCGAAAAGTCCGTTGATATCTGAATATTCAGAGTGGTCATTGTTTGAAAAGCTTGAAAGAAAGGCATTCATATTTTCGGGAACTGAAATTTCCTTACTGATTGGAGTTTTCAGACAATCGCCATCGGGATATTCTTCTATAATCTGGTTGTTTTCGACTGTGAAGCCGGCTACAGGCTTCAGGCATATATATGAGTAACTATTGGAGTTGCCGTGATAATCCGAACTTTCCAGCATGATGGAGTTGGGGAATATATCTCTTACCTTCAGGTAAATATTTACAGGAGTGGTTGTGTCGGCAAGCAACTGCTTGGTATTGGTCTTGATTGAGAATTTTTTCATTTTTATTTGATTTTAATTCATTAATAAATTTACGGCGAAAATTTTAAAGAAAAAGGCCCGCCGTGAGTACGGCAGGCCTTATAATTATGACAATGGCTATCCCTCTCACGGTTTGATTCCTGAGTTGTGCCACCACCAAATATGTAAGTTCGAATTGTTCATTTTTTTAAAGTAAAAACCAATATAAAATAAAAAAGGCTTACCATGATTGGGTAAGCCTTTGAAATATCTTTTGCCTGAATAATCAGGATAGCTTTCCTTCCTCACGGTAAAAACTGTAAGTAAATTGCCACCACCAATAATTATTTAGACGATTTGTATTCATTTTTCTTTCAAATTTCTGCTTCAAAGGAAAGAAGAAATTTTATAAATCCAAAATGTTTTTTGATTTTTTTTATTTCTTCCAGAGTTTTTCCATGGTTTCCAAAGATTTACCCTTGGTTTCGGGAACCATCCGCCACATGAACAAGGCTGATAATATGCCCATTACGCCGTAAATCCAATAGGAAAAACCGTGATGGAATATTCCGGTCAGCCAGGTGTTGTCGTTCATCATCGGGAAGGTCCATGAAATAACCAGGTTGGCAATCCATTGGGCTGCAACTGCAATACTCATGGCATCGCGGATGCTGTTGGGAAATATCTCGGACAACAATACCCAGGTTACCGGTCCCCACGACATGGCAAATGAAGCAATGTAAATCAGCATAAATATTAAGGCTCCGAGGCCTACGTGCTGGGTGAAGAAAGCGCTTCCCAAAAGGAACATGCTGACGGCCATACCCAAAGAACCAATGATCATCAGCGGTTTACGCCCAAAGCGGTCGACTGAAACAATGGCCAGAACCGTAAAGGAGAGATTAACTATGCCGACAATAATGGTTTGCAGAAGGGCTGTATCGGTGGCACTCCCCATGTTTTTAAATATTTCAGGGGCATAATAAAGGACTACGTTTATTCCTACAAATTGCTGAAATACAGACAGAAGTATGCCGATCAGGATAACCAGGAAGCCATAACTGAGCCATGGCGCTGATTTGGTCTTCAGGCTTTCTTTAATGTCATCTAATTCAGACTGTGCGGCTTCAGCTCCGCTTAATTTTTTAAGCAAATCCAGGGCTTTGGTTGGTTTATCCTTCATCACCAAATATCTTGGGGTTTCGGGAACAAAAAATAACAGGATCAAGAAGATCAGGGAAGGAATCATACCCGAAGCAAACATCCAGCGCCAGCCTGTGGTAATGTTCCAGGATGTATCCCCTTGCTTTGCAATAAAATAGTTGACAAAGTAAACCACCAGCATACCGAAAATAATTGCAAACTGGTTCCAGGATACCAGCTTTCCACGGATATTGGCCGGTGCAATTTCAGCAATGTACATAGGAGAGAGCATGGAAGCCAATCCAACGCCTATGCCCCCTATTATTCTGTAAAAGATAAAGGAATTAATGGTTTCGATGCAAAGAAAATTCATTTTATCGGGTATAGAAGCACCCAGCGCCGACAGGCAGAAGAGACAGGCTGCAAGAACCAGTCCGTTTTTACGGCCCATGTTGCGGCTGACAAATCCGCCAATGGTTCCTCCCAGTATGCAACCAATCAGGGCACTTGAAACGGTGAAACCTTTAAGCGAATTTGCCGTTTCTTCATCAAGTATCCGGGGTTGAAGGAACATCCTGACCATGAAAAAGGCGCCAACCGCAAAAAGCAGGATAGTACTGATTAATCCGTTCTTTTTTGAAAACAGTTTAAAAAAGATGGCACTGATGGCTGTGCCTAATATGATCATCACCAGGCATACGGTTATCCTGTATTGAAAGATCACGGAAAGGGCATGTACCTGATCATGAAATAAGGGGGTAATAAAAAAAGAGTTCAGAGAGCCTACTGCTCCCGAAATGACTGCAGTATCATATCCAAAAAGCAAACCTCCCAGTGTTGCCACCAGGGTGATGCCCATGATATAGAAACTATTTTTTTTTATTGAATCATTTGACATTGTTTTGAGTTTAGGTTTTAATTTTTCAAAGGGTACAGTAATCCCGGGAATATGAATTGTCCATATACTCCGGGATTAAGAATGTTAAATGCAGGTAACGGCCGGATGAAAATACCGGCCGTTATTTGAAAATTAAAGGTATTGATTGATGAATGATTCGTACAATTCCTGTTTGCCGCTGATTTGTTTAGGTTCGCCATTTTTAACGGCAATTTCCCTCAGATCTTCCAGTTTGAATTTACCCTGTTCGAATTGGGCACCTTCTCCGTTATCATAAGAAGCATAACGTTCTTTACGCAGTTTCTTGTAATCGGATTTTTCGAGAACGTCATAGGCAACCATCAGGGCACGGGCGAAATTATCCATACCGGTGATATGTGCAATGAAGATGTCTTCGAGATCAGTTGAATTTCTTCTGGTCTTGGCGTCAAAGTTGACCCCACCGGTTGTGAAACCACCGGCTTCAATGATCACCAGCAAAGCTTCTACCAATTCATAGATGTTTACAGGGAATTGGTCGGTATCCCAGCCATTCTGGGCATCGCCACGGTTGGCATCGATGCTGCAGAATAAGCCTGCATCGGCAGCAACCTGCAGTTCGTGCTGGAAAGTATGGCCTGCCAGGGTAGCATGGTTCACTTCAATGTTCATCTTGAAATCACCGGCCAGTCCGTGTTCTCTAAGGAAACCAACAACAGTGGCTGTATCAAAATCATACTGGTGTTTGGTGGGTTCCATGGGTTTAGGTTCAATCAGGAAGGGGCCTTTGAATCCGTTACGTCTTCCATATTCCCTTGCTGTTTCGAAGAAACGGGCAATATGCTCGAGCTCGCGTTTCATGTTGGTGTTGAGCAGGCTCATATATCCTTCACGTCCGCCCCAGAATACATAATTTTCACCACCCAGTTCGATGGTGGCATCCAGTGCATGTTTTACCTGGGTAGCAGCCCATGTTAAAACATTGAAATCAGGATTACTTGCAGCGCCGTTCATATAACGGGGATTCCCGAATACATTGGCGGTTCCCCACAACAGTTTAACGCCTGATTCTTTCTTTTTCGCTTTGGCATAATCAATGACGGCTTGTAATCTTCTTTCAGATTCCATGATTGATTCCCCTTCATTGACCAGGTCAAAATCATGGAAGCAAAAATAGGGGGCACCTATTTTGGTGATGAACTCAAAAGCAGCATCCATTTTGTCTTTTGCCTGCTGGATTGGATCGGCAGCTGCAAGCCAGGGGAATGTTTTTGAACCCGGGCCAAACTGATCGCTTCCTTCATTGCAGAAAGTATGCCAGTAGGCAACAGCAAAACGCAAGTGTTCTTTTAAAGTTTTTCCGGCAATTACTTTGTTCTCGTCATAATATTTGAAAGCCAATGGATTTTTTGATTCTTTGCCTTCAAATTTGATTTTCCCAATACCCGGGAAATACTCTTTGTTTCCAACTAAGTAATTCATAATGTTTGATTTAAATTAATAGTTAAATTTTGTGTTTGTAAATAAATATTATATAAATAATTGATAATCAATAAGATATATAAATCCTATGGTTCTTTAATTTTTTGTGGCTTTTTCCAAAGCTGTTTTCCAGTTGTTATACAAAGTCAGGTATTCATCCTGTTTTGATAAATCGGGCTCAATGGTTTCGAGTTTTTTCAGTCCTGCAAAGGCTTCTTTATAATTCTTGTAATAACCTATGCCGACACCGGCGCCTATTGCTGCACCCACCGAGCCGTCAGTAGCATAAAGCTCGATGACAGATCCGGTAATGCCTGCCAGGGTATCCCTGAAAATAGGGCTCAGGAACATGTTTGATTTACCTGCGCGGATAACTTTAGGATTGATGCCTATGGATGACATGATGTCCATTCCGTATTTGAAGGAGCAAACAATACCTTCCTGGGCGGCGCGGAACATATCGGCTTCATTGTGCATGTTGAAATTCAATCCGTTGATGTGGCAGCCTATATTTTTATTCTTAAGCATACGCTCGGCGCCGTTTCCAAAGGGCAGTATTGTCAATCCTTTTGATCCTACCGGAACTTTTGAAGCCAGCTCGTTCATTCCTTCGTAATCTATTTGTGAACCCCCCAGATTGTGCTTCATCCAGGAATTGAGTATGCCTGTTCCGTTGATGCAGAGCAGTACGCCCAAACGGGTATCTTTATCACCATGGTTGACATGGGCAAAGGTGTTGACCCTTGAGAACTCATCATATTTAATTTCATCACTTACCCCATATACTACGCCTGATGTTCCTGCAGTAGCGGCAATTTCTCCGGGATTAAGAACGTTAAGTGAAAAAGCATTGTTGGGCTGGTCGCCTGCACGGTAGGAAACTTTAATGCCGGGATGCAGGCCCAGTTCCTTGGCAGCCTGGGCTGTCAGTTCTCCCTGAAAAGAAAAAGTAGGTTTAATAGGGGCAATCAATTCACGGTCTATTCCATAATAGTTAAAAAGGAAATCGGCCAGTTCATTTTTCTGGAAATTCCAGAACATACCTTCAGAAAGTCCGGAAACAGTGGTGTTTATTTCACCGGTCATCTTCATGGCTGCGTAATCGCCAGGAAGCATGATTTTATATATTTTTGAATAAACCTCCGGTTCATTTTCTTTTACCCATTTCAATTTTGAGGCGGTGAAATTGCCTGGAGAATTGAGCAAATTTTCAAGGCAAACCTTTTCGCCTATTTCTTTTATGGCCTTGTCGCCAATTTCCACGGCACGGCTGTCGCACCAGATAATGGAAGGGCGCAGAACTTTTTGGTCCTTGTCAACGACCACCAGCCCGTGCATCTGATAGGAAATGCCAATGGCCTGAATATCTGCCGCATCAATTTTTGCTTTTGACAGGGCGGCGGCTGTAGCCAGTTTTAGATTTTCCCACCATACCGAGGGCTTTTGTTCCGCCCATCCAGCTTTAACAGCAATAATTTCCATTTCACGTTTCGGATAAAAAGCCGAAGCAACGACACTGCCTTTTTCAGCATCGATAATGCTTGCTTTTACCGAAGAACTGCCCAGATCATAACCCAGTAAATACATCGTTTTAGTTTTTTAAGTTTTTAATAATATTCTGAATTTTAATATTTTATATGACAAAGCCCAAATTATCCTTACGGTTTTTCATATAAAGTTCCTTGTCAAACCGGTAAAGCAGGGCAGGCTTATGCGAAACATCCTTTTCTTTCTCATTGAGTGAAACTATATATTTGAGGTTTGCAATTTTTTTCCTGAAGTTGCGGTTATCCAGCTTAACGCCCAGTATGACTTCATAGATTTGCTGTAACTGGCGCTTGGTGAATTTTTGCGGCAACAATTCAAATCCCAGAGGTTCTGTGCGGATTTGCATGCGCAAAGAATTTAGCGCTGATCCTAAAATTTCATTGTGGTCGAAGGCCAGAGCAGGTACATCATTTACATTCAGCCAATGCGTTTTGAATTCGTAAGAATCCGTATTGCTTTCTTCAATTTTCACCAAAGCGTAATAAGCTACGGTGACAATCCTTTTTACAGGCATTCCTGATGTTTTGCGCAGCCATTCCAGGTCCGGTCCTTCCTGGATACGGCCAGGCGAGCCGAAAACATTGAAATGTTTCAGGTAAATATCTTTAAGTCCGGTCAGTTCGCATAAAACGCGGGCTGCTGCTTCTTCCAATCCTTCATTTTCAGCAATCAGGTCGCCGGGAAGTTTCAGGGAATGATGCGTCGACCCGGCAATATTTTCATCGTTCATTTCAACCAGTAAAACCTTCAAGTTCCTGTAATCGAAGCCGAAAATCACACAGTCGACAGATATGTGGGGATTTAATATTCTCACCATTTCATTCTAAAAATTATAATCGAAAGGTATGAAATAAAAAATCAACTTAGCGTAAAAAATACGTTAAATATGTTGATTTTTTTTTCAACCGTTTATTGCTTTTAGTAATGAGTTTAAAATCAAATATTAAAGTTTCGCAAGTAAATATCTCCCTGAACAGAATAAAATTTAACAACTGAGATTTATTATTCATCATGTCACATAGAAATAATGAACAATATTCCTCTGTGTCTTCTCTGTGTACCTCTGTGTTATTGTATCGATTTATTACACAGAGAACCACAGAGTTTTAACACAGAGTGCCACAGAGAAATCTGTTATAACCCCTTTATATTACTTGCGAAACTTAAATCAAAT
>JAUZOH010000132.1 GCA_030706565.1 Bacteroidota bacterium
CATATATTGATTTTCGTAATATTTCTCGTAAGCGCCCGTAATGACATTGTTTAACCAATCTTCATTCTGCAGATACCAGATTACGGTCTTTTCAAAACCTTCCTCAAACTTAATCGCAGGTTTCCAACCCAATTCTTTTTGTAATTTGGAAGAATCTATAGCATAACGAAGATCGTGGCCTGCCCTGTCTTTTACAAAAGTAATCAATGCTTCCGAACTTCCTTCAGGCCTGCCCAGCTGCTTGTCCATAATCTGGCACAATTTGCGGATCAGGTCAATGTTTGCCCATTCGTTATTACCGCCAATATTATAGGTTTCACCAGGTTTCCCTTTATGGAATATCAGGTCTATTGCCTTGGCATGGTCTTCAACATACAGCCAGTCCCTGACATTAATCCCTTTTCCATAAACCGGAATGGATTTTTGATGTTTTATATTATTGATACATAAAGGAATAAGCTTTTCGGGGAACTGATTGGGGCCATAATTATTGGAACAGTTGGAGATAACCGCAGGAAGGCCAAAAGTATGAAAATAAGCACTTACCAAATGGTCGCTGCTTGCTTTTGAAGCTGAATAAGGGCTGCGGGGATCATAAGCAGTAGTTTCAATAAATTTCCCCTCTTTCCCTAACGAACCATAAACCTCATCAGTGGAAATATGATAAAACAATTTACCCTCTTCATGTCCTGTCCATATTGTACGGGCAGCATTCAACAAATTTACCGTACCAATAATATTGGTATGAATAAAGTCCATAGGATGAGCAATAGATCTGTCAACATGAGACTCGGCAGCCAGGTGAATTACCCCGTCAAACGAATATCTTTTAAATAACTCGTCAAGAAAAGGGGCATCGGTGATATCTCCTTTTACAAACTTGTAATTTGGCTTCTGATCGATATCCTTGAGATTTTCAAGATTGCCCGCATAAGTAAGTTTGTCGAGATTTACGATCTGATCATCGGGATATTTATTAACAAATAAACGGACTACATGAGAACCTATAAACCCTGCACCTCCGGTAATAAGAATTGTTTTATTCATTTTTAATAATGGTTATTTAGTCCTGCTTCTGTAACTTTTTTCCCAGTTCCAAGCAGAAGCTAAAGTTTCTTCAAGCGATTTCTCTGCTTTCCATCCCAATTCATTGTTTGCAAATGATGTGTCGGCCCATACCTGCTCAATGTCACCTTCCCTGCGGCCAACTATTTTATAATTCAGTTTTACGCCTGTGGCTTTTTCAAAGGCCTTTATGATTTCAAGTACAGAAACTCCATTGCCTGTTCCCAGGTTAAAGACTTCAAAAGTTTTTTTATTCTTGTCTTCAATAAGCCGTTTGATAGCAACTACATGAGCTTTGGCCAGGTCAACCACGTTGATATAATCGCGGATGCATGAACCGTCCGGAGTATTATAATCATCCCCAAATACTTTCAATTGCTCGCGGATACCAATAGCCGTCTGGGTAATAAAAGGAACCAGATTATTCGGGACACCCAGGGGCAATTCACCAATCAAAGCCGATTCATGTGCTCCAATGGGATTGAAATAACGCAATGCAATGGCTTTTATAGGACTTTGGGCTGTGATGGCATCCTGAATGATTTCTTCAGCAATCTGCTTTGTATTGCCATAAGGAGACATGGCTTTTTTAATAGGGGCTTCTTCTGTAACCGGCAATTTATCGGGTTGGCCATAAACCGTACAGGATGATGAAAAAACAAAATTTGTAACCCCGTACACCGGCATGGCTTCAAGCAAGTTGAGCAATGAAGTCAGGTTATTCCGGTAATATTTTAAGGGAAGGTTCACCGATTCTCCTACAGCCTTATGCGCAGCAAAATGAATAATGGAGCTTATTCCCGGATATTTGACAAAGAACTGATTTACCTTCTCCTGGTCAACCAGATCGAATTGTTCAAAAGCCGGACGTTTCCCGGTTATTTTCTCAATTCCGTCCAAAACCTCAATCGAAGAATTTGAAAGATTATCAATGATGACCACGTCAAAACCTGCATTCATCAGCTCAACCACCGTGTGTGAGCCAATGTAACCCGTACCTCCGGTTACTAAAATCTGATTTTTCATATACTTCTAATTTTTGAAGTTACAAATATAAGTCAAAATTCTATTCCGATGACTTTAGAATACTTATTCAAAAATGAAATTCGATTTTTAACAATAAGTTTCTTGCATATTATTGATAAATTATGTATCTTACTTATTAATAAGGGAATGCAAACAAAGAATAAATTCCGAGTACATTAAATGACTAATAAATTCAGAACTTATGCTTGTTAAAACCTATGGAAGTGCCGTGTATGGGATAAAAGCAACGACCATCACCATCGAAGTCAATATTTCACAGGGTATTAACTTCTATATTGTCGGTTTACCCGACAGCGCCATAAAAGAAAGTCAGCAGCGTATTGATTCTGCCCTGCGGACCAATGGTTTCAGAATGCCCGGATATAAGGTAGTCATCAACATGGCCCCTGCGGATATCCGCAAAGAAGGCTCGTCTTATGACCTGCCCTTAGCCATAGGTATTTTGTGCGCTTCAGAGCAAATTTTTGCCAACGACCTGGACAAATATATCATCATGGGTGAACTTTCGCTGGACGGCAGCATGCAGCCGATCAAGGGCGTCTTACCCATCGCCATCCAGGCCCGAGAAGAAGGTTTTAAAGGACTTATTCTGCCCAGGCAAAATGCACGCGAAGCGGCCATTGTGAACAACCTGGAAGTGTACGGCGTTCAGAATATAAAGGAAGTAACAGATTTTCTGACCGGCACCAAACCACTGGAACCCACGGTTGTCAATACCCGCGATGAATTTTATTCCAATGTCAACAACTATGATGTTGATTTTTCGGACGTAAAAGGACAGGAAACCGTTAAAAGGGCCCTGGAAATAGCTGCTGCCGGAGGTCATAACATCATCATGATCGGCCCTCCCGGTGCAGGCAAAACCATGCTGGCCAAAAGGATTCCAACGATCATCCCGCCCCTTTCGCTCCAGGAAGCGCTTGAAACCACCAAGATACATTCCGTGGCCGGGAAAATTGCCCGGGATGCATCGCTGATCACCCGGCGCCCCTTCCGTTCGCCTCATCATACGATTAGTGATGTAGCCCTGGTAGGCGGGGGAACATACCCTCAGCCCGGAGAAATTTCTTTGGCCCATAACGGAGTCCTTTTTCTTGACGAATTGCCGGAATTTAAGAGAACTGTCCTCGAGGTCATGCGCCAGCCGCTGGAAGACAGGATGATCACAATTTCCAGGGCTAAATTTACCATAGAATATCCGGCAAGCTTTATGCTGGTGGCATCCATGAATCCTTGTCCCTGCGGATACTATAACCATCCGGAAAAAGAATGTGTCTGTTCTCCCGGTGTGGTGCAAAAGTATCTGAACCGTATATCCGGTCCCCTGCTTGACAGGATTGATATCCACATCGAAGTGGTCCCTGTTTCTTTCAATAAACTTTCTGATAACCGGCCTGCTGAAGGCAGCGAAACCATCCGCAAAAGAGTATCCGACTCCAGAAAAATCCAGGAAGAAAGGTTCAAACTAACCAAAGGAATTCATAATAATGCCCAAATGAACTCCAAACTTCTCAGAAAATATTGCCAGATAGATGAGACAGGCCAGAACCTGTTGAAAAATGCCATGGAAAAATTAGGCCTGTCGGCCAGGGCCTACGACAGAATACTGAAAGTATCCCGGACAATAGCCGATCTGGACATGAGCGAAAATATAAAAGCGGTTCATCTTGCCGAAGCCATACAACTGAGAACTCTTGACCGCAACAACTGGGCAGGATAATTTAAAGCATGAACTGATATCTGAATTTTCTCCGGATTATTTCCAATTAAAGAGTTAAAAACTAAAAATTTAAGCCAAAAAGTATGATAAATTTAAAATATTGTTATATTTGATAACAAAAAAAACCAAAGCTTATTATGAACAGATACCTCTATTTATGCATCACACCGGAATCGTTGATTTCGTCGATGTTACCACCTGAAGAATTTGGTTCTTACATGGCAGTGGGCACCAGAAAGCAATCACGGGGACAGGTCATATTCTTTGAAGTTGACCAGAATGTAGCAAACCATTTAATACCCTGGGATTACGTGAATGTCAGATGTGTGCCCAAGGATGACGGAACTCCAAAAAGTTCAGTATATCTTTCCATTTACCGCGTTCTGGAATCAGTACCCCTGAATGCACTGTTAAGTCTTTACCTGGTTACAGATGATGGAAAGACTCTGGAACTGAAAAAACAGGATTATCAACCCAGGGAGGAAACCAAAACCCACCTTCACCTCTACCAGGAGCTTTGCCCGGTTACCCCCTTGGTCGCCAGCAGCCTGCCACCAGCCAAGTACCTTAAATACATGACCGATAATTCCTTGACTGTAGCATATCTGCCTAAATTATTGTTTGTCGAACTGACTCTTGATAAACTTGCTGATAATCCCGAAAGCGGCTCTGCTGAACACTTACCTTATTCCAATATTGGGCATCTGAGAGACTGCCTGATGACTTTGAGCGATGAAAAAGAAAAAAACAAAAAGACTGTAAACAGGTACTTTAATGGCACTCTTCTTTACAGAACTTTAAAGAATGGCTTTTTCGTGGGTTCAAAAGATGAGTTGTTATACTATCCTTATCCAAGTATGGCAGAATTAGAGGATAAACATTATGAATTCTGGCGTTCAATTTAATCCTCGCATGTTCTACAACATCTTTTTTGAGGTTTGAAAGATTCAAACCTCTTTTTTTGTGAACGTTGCTTAAAAATAATTGGGGCTTCATACAAGCTTTATTCCAAAAAATTAGCATAGGTTTGAAAAAATTATATTTTTGTGCTAACTAATTAATCTTATAAAATCTAATTAATAGAAAGGGTATATTATGGTTAGTCTTCCAGGAGCTAGTAACTTTGAAATTGTAGCCATTTGGATTGTTTTGGCTATTGCTTTCATTGGACTTGCTTACGCATTGTTGCTGCGAAAGCAGGTTCTGAAACACGACAAAGGAAATGAAAAAATGCAACAGGTTTGGGGCGGAATACGCGAAGGTGCTGAAGCTTATCTTCATCGTCAATTAAAAACGATAATCCCCCTTATTATTGTTTTTACAGTTATTCTTTTCTTTTCGGTTTACATTGTTAAACCAAGCGAAGGAGCATCTCTGAGGTTTCACAATTATTCTGAAGATCAAATAAAATTAATTGTAGGTTTTGGCCGTGCAATTGCTTTTATTCTGGGCGCTTCTTTTTCTCTGATGGTTGGCCAGTTCGGCATGCGTATGGCCGTCCAGGGTAATGTTCGGGTTGCTTCTGCTGCCAACAGAAGTTTTGCCGAAGCTTTAAAAATTGCATATCGTACAGGTACCATTACAGGTATGCTTACTGATGGACTTGGCTTATTGGGAGGTACTGTAATCTTCATGATATTTGGTACTGCTTCACCGGATGCCTTGCTGGGTTTCGGCTTTGGCGGAACATTACTGGCCCTGTTTATGAGAGTTGGCGGTGGAATTTATACAAAAGCCGCCGATGTAGGTGCCGACCTGGTTGGTAAAGTCGAAGCCGGACTGCCTGAAGACGACGAAAGAAATGCTGCTGTTGTTGCCGATCTCGTGGGCGATAACGTGGGTGACTGCGCGGGTATGGCCGCCGACATTTTCGAATCCTATGAAGTTACTATTGTTTCCAGCTTGATCCTTGGTGTGGCTATGTATGCAACCCCCGGGCTGCCCAGTTATCATCAGCTGATGTGGATTATTTTCCCGCTTTTGGTCCGTGGAATTGGCGTTTGCTCCTCCATTATTGGAACCTACCTGGTTAAGGGCAGCAAAAATGATAAGGAAGGTAATGCAATGAAATCGATAAACAAAGGTTTTTATACCTCTGCAGCCATCAGCATCATTGCCTTTGCATTTATTTCTCATTTTTACATGCACGAATGGAGGGCCTTTTTCTCAGTAGTAGTAGGTATTTTATTAGCCATTATCCTCGATGAAATTACCAAACACTTTACCGACGGACACTTCAGACCGGTACGGGAAATCGCTAAGAATTCTAAAACAGGTTCAGCTACCTTGCTTTTGAAAGGACTTGGTTATGGCTTCGAAGAAGCCGTTTGGCAAACTCTCGTCATTGCGTTAACCATTCTGGCTGCAGTGCTCATTTATTGGGGACAACCGGCAGTTAGCGTTTTATACGGAGTTGCCATGACCGGTATTGGAATGTTAACCCTCACCGGTAACAATGTAGCTATGGATGCTTTCGGGCCTATAGCTGATAATGCTAACGGTATTGGCGAACTCTCCGGTATGGATAAAAATGCCCGTAAAATTATGGATCACCTTGATTCGACTGGAAATACTACTAAAGCCATCACCAAAGGTGTAGCAATCGGATCAGCCGTTATTGCTGCTGTTTCCTTGTTCGGATCTTTCCTGACTGATGTAGGAAGTGTTCAAACACAGCTGGGTGTCGTGGCTTCAAAAGTCATTTCCAATACAGGTATAAGAATTTCTGTCCCCACTGTATTTATAGGCTTCCTAATAGGAGGAGTTGTTCCGTGGCTCTTTTCTTCACTGACCCTCAACGCAGTAACCCGTGCTGCCGGTTTGATTGTTAACGAAGTACGCCGTCAACTACATATACCGGGGGTTATAGAACGAAGAGTAAAACCGGATTATCAAAACGCTGTTGATATCTGTACTGTCGCTGCCCAAAGAGAATTAATCCCCCTGGCCCTGATCGCTGTTCTTTCCCCTATTCTGATTGGCATATTCCTTGGAATTGAAGCTTTAGGCGGTTTCCTCGCCGGTGTAATCCTTTCCGGACAAATGCTTGCCGTATTTATGGCCGGCTCGGGCGGTGCCTGGGACAATGCCAAAAAAATGATCGAAGATGGCCTGTATGGCGGTAAAAATTCAGATGCCCATAAGGCAGCTGTAGTAGGTGATACGGTCGGCGATCCTTTAAAAGATACCGCAGGACCTGCACTTAACCCAATGATCAAAGTAATCAACCTGGTTTCCCTGCTTTGTGCACCGGTTTTGGTGGCTTATCATCAGACTGATGCAGGGATGATTACAACAGCCATCATCTGTGCAGTTATTATTGCCGGCTCGGTTATGTTCTCCAAACGCGGTGGGTTTAAGAGTAAACCATTTGAAGAATAACTTAATCATTTAATTTCACCCTAAGCCCCGGAAAACCGGGGCTTTTTTATTTTTTCAAACCACCTTAATTTTTTATGTTTTTTAAGGCTTATTAAAGGCTGACTCAAAAATAACCCCCTAAATTTAAAACCTTATTTCTTCAACAATTCTTATCTTTGCCTCATCTTTATTAAAATTTGAAGGTATGGCTCAAAAATATGATTTTTTAGTAATAGGTTCAGGAATCGCAGGACTAAGTTTCGCCCTAAAAGTGGCAGATTATGGAAAGGTTTGCTTGCTGACAAAAGCTAACCTGGATGATACAAACACCCGGTATGCACAGGGAGGAATTGCTGCAGTGACCTACCAGCCTGATAATTTTGAAAAACATATACAGGATACCTTGATTTGCGGCGATGGGGTATGTGATGAAAAGGTCGTCAGAATGGTTATAGAAGAAGCTCCCAAACAAATAAAAGAGTTGATCAAATGGGGAGTTTGTTTCGACCGGAAACCCGACGGGGGATATGACCTTAACCGTGAAGGGGGTCACTCCGAACACAGGATTCTGCACCACAAAGACAATACAGGAGAGGAAATAGAAAGGGCATTATGTGCCAAAGTCAGAACTAATCAAAATATCGAAATCAAAGAACATTATTTTGCCCTGGAACTCATTACTCAGCACCATTTAGGAGAACTGGTGAAAAGAAGCCGCGCAGATATAGAATGTTACGGCGCTTATGCCATAGATTTCAAAAGCCACAAGGTAGAAACCATACTTTCGAAAGTAACCATACTGGCCACCGGAGGAAGCGGTAATTTATATAACACCACAACAAATCCGCCTACCGCCACAGGCGATGGCGTTGCAATGACATACAGGGCCAAGGGTTTGATTGAAAACATGGAGTTCGTGCAATTTCACCCAACTTCCCTTTATAATCCCGGGGAACGCCCCTCCTACCTGATCACTGAGGCCATGCGAGGATTTGGTGCCGTTCTTAAAACTCAGGACGGCGTTGAATTTATGTCCAAATATGACCCGAGGAAAAGCCTGGCACCCAGAGATATCGTGGCACGTGCCATCGACAATGAAATGAAAATCAGCGGCGATGAATTTGTCTGCCTGGATGCTACCCATCTGGATCATGAAGCACTGGTAGATCATTTCCCTAATATTTATGAAAAATGCAAAAGCCTGGGAATTGATTTTACCCGGGATATGATTCCTGTGGTTCCTGCTGCCCACTTTATGTGCGGTGGTGTAAAAGTGGATACCAACGGGGAATCGACCATCCACCACTTATATGCTGTAGGAGAAACTGCATGTACCGGACTGCATGGTGCAAACCGGCTGGCATCCAATTCCCTTCTCGAAGGAATCGTTTATGCCGAAATGGCTTCAAAGCATTCCGTTGAACAGATTAAAAACATTCAGTTTAAGGAAAACGTTCCCAACTGGAATGATAAAGGAACCACTCATCCCGAAGAAATGGTTCTGATTACTCAGGATTTTAAAGAAGTACAACAGATCATGAGTTATTATGTCGGAATAGTACGGTCAGACATTCGGTTGAAAAGGGCACTCGACCGGCTTGAAATTATTTATAACGAAACAGAAGAATTATTTAAAAAATCCATTCTCTCCCAAAGGTTGTGTGAACTCCGTAATTTGATCAACATTGGGTATTTGGTTATTCGAATGGCTCAACAAAGAGGTGAAAGTAGAGGACTACATTACAACATAGACCACCCAAAAATATAAGTTCATCAAAAAAACTAACTTATACTTGTAGATATTTTTTTGCTGGTTGAAATTTTTTATCTTTAACAAAAAACTAAAACCAAAATGGGAACTGAAAGTAATACTCTTCTAGTTACTTGGGATTTTAGCCCTGTTTCAGAATATGCTCTGGAATATGCTACGGTCATTGCCAAAAAACTATTTAAGGTAATTCAGTTGATTCATGTAATCAAGCCAAATCTCCCCCAACCTGAAAAAGAAAGAATCAGACAGGAATTAAGTACCATTAC
>JAUZOH010000133.1 GCA_030706565.1 Bacteroidota bacterium
ATTTATTCCGGCCATAAGCACATACCCCTGGCAATGGTTTCCGAAGATGCTGCTCAAAACACGGTCACCTTTGTGGCTCCCAGCAAGACATTTAATATTGCAGGACTTACAACCTCAGAGGTGATTATTCCCAATCAGAAACTTTTTGATAAATTCAGGATTATTCAGGAAAATATTCATTTGGGGGAGAGTAATATTTTTGGCATAACAGCTCTTGAGGCTGCTTACCAGCATGGGGAAGAATGGTTGGAACAATTGTTGCATTACCTGGAAGGCAATCTTGATTTTATCGATGATTTCTTAAAGAAAAGACTGCCCCAAATAAAACTGATACGGCCAGAATCTACTTTTCTTGCCTGGCTCAATTGCGAAGATTTAGGCTTGAATGATAATGAACTCAAAAAATTCATGATAGAAAAAGCAAAAGTTGCATTGAATCCCGGTCCTGATTTCGGCCCGGGGGGTGAAGGATTTATGCGCCTGAATTTTGGCTGTCCCCGGAAAACATTAAACCAGGGGCTCGAGCAGATTGCTGCTGCTGTGGATAAACTGTAAACCTGTTGGCAGTGCTTTCTGAACATTCAGGTTAATTGTTAAAATGGTCAATGAGTTAAAGCAGAAACAATAAATATTGGTCTCAGTTATGAAACAAACAGGTTTGTGAATAAGTACAAAGAGGAATAGCAAACATATAGTTTCATAAGTCCTTGAAAAATTAAATTTATATCCGTATGAAATTCAGATTTACCATAGGGACAAAAATAAGTCTTGGATTTGGCATATTAATTCTGGCGGTGATTGTCAATATGCTGCTTAACAGCAAAATATTGAATAAGAGCATTCAGGTCAACCAGAATATAGAGAATGTTTATGAGCCCTCGGAAGACAACCTGAGGAAAATACGCGAACACCTCAGAGAATCAGAGATGTTAATCAAAAGTTGGGTATTTATTGAAAAAAGTGATACTACTCCCGACAAACTTAGACTTGTCCGTTTGCAAGAGACAATTTTTCCCAGATTAAATGAGAATATTCAGAATTTGAAAGATCAATGGAAACCGGAAGAAAGAGAAGCGTACAATAAGATTTACCGGGCAATTCAAGATACGTTGATTGTCAGACAACAATATATAATGAATCTTCTGAATAGCACGGCTAAGTACAATGATCATTCCATAATGATGCAAGTTGCACCTATGGTGTCGGAGAAAGGGGAAATAGTAAGTCTTACGGAAAGGATACAAAATCAACTTTCGCATCTGATTACAAATCAGCAAGATACGGTAAAAAACGGGAAGGCTGAGCTATTTCACCTGTTTGGCAATTTCCAGCGTTTTCTTCTGATTACCGGAATTCTCCTGGTGATTATTTCACTGGTCATATCATTTTTTATGGTTCGTTCTATTGTCAGGTCCCTGAAACGGATTAAAAGTACTTTACAGACCATGTCAAGGGGAATATTGCCGGATACAGAGCTGGAAGAACGTTCTGATGAGATTGGTGAGATGTCTGTTGCCTTGAATTCTTTGATACAGGGCCTGAAAAATTTTGCTGATTTTTCTGAAAAAATTGGCAAGGGAAACTTCGAAAGCAAATTTCAACCTTTGAGTGATGAAGATGTACTTGGTAATTCACTCATCAATCTGCGTGAGGATTTGAAAAATGCCTCATTGGAAGAACAAAAAAGGAAAAAGGAAGATGCTCAGAGAAACTGGACAAACCAGGGTATGGCCAAGTTTAGTGAGATACTCAGGAACAACAACCACAATATGGAGGAGCTGTCTTATCATATCATCAGTAATCTGGTGCAGTACCTGGGTGCCAATCAGGGCGGCTTGTTCATTATCAATGACAATAAAGAAAATCCTTCTATTGATTTATCTGCCTGTTATGCTTATGACAGACGGAAATATTTGCAGAAACACATTGAACCCGGCGAAGGGCTGGTGGGCCGCTGCGTGAGGGAAGGGGAAACCATTTTTATGACCGATATTCCCGATCGTTATATCAGGATTACCTCTGGCCTTGGAGAAGCCAATCCCAAGTGTTTGCTGATTGTTCCTTTAAAATTGAACGAAGAGATTTTTGGCGTCATCGAAATTGCTTCGTTTGAGGTAATTGAACCTTATCAGGTTGCTTTCGTTGAAAAGATAGGAGAAAGCATTGCTTCGACAATTTCTACCGTAAAAATCAACATCAGGACTGCCGAACTCTTAGAGCAATCACAGCAACAGGCCGAAGAGATGTCATCGCAGGAAGAAGAAATGAGGCAGAATATGGAAGAGCTGAGGGCAACTCAGGAACAATCGTCCCGCAGGGAGCAGGAGCTTCTGAAAACCATTGAAGGACTTAAAGGCAAGCTTGGTAATAATTAGCTGGGAAACAAACTTCTTTGTGGCTCAGTGCCATTGCTGTTCAAATAGTTCAAAATGGTTCAAGGTTTATTAGACCTTTGTGGTGAGGTAAAAATTCAAACCCGGAGGCAATATAAATACGGAGAAATAATAAAATATTTCTCCGTGAATTCCGTGCCTTAATAGTAAATAATCACATCTATACTTTCAAAAATGGGGAAACCTGAATTAATTAAATTTTAATTCATTAAAAATCAATAATTTGAAAATAGTTAATGCCATAATGGCATAGGACGGTCTGTAAATAGAGACAATTTGTCGCAAAATGATTTGTTTTTGGTATTGGTACGTAGTTTGATTATCTAAGAATAGAAATTATGATAGTTAAACTAAAATATGGAGGATTTAATCATGTTACCAACATTAAACAGCAGTTCTTATTTACCAAGTTTCGTGGATGATTTCTTTGGTAAAGATTTACTTTCAAACTTTTTTAACTATAAATCCGGATTTAGTACCCCGGCAGTGAATATCGTTGAAAGTAAAAATGATTTTAAGATTGAAGTAGCGGTTCCCGGAGTGAACAAAAAAGATCTGAAGATTGATATTCACAATAACCTGCTTACCATTTTTTCAGAAAAAGAAGAAAAGAAAGAAGAAAAAGGGGAGAAGTTTATGAGAAGGGAATTTAGTTACAGTTCATTTAAACGTTCATTCAGTTTGCCTGATACAGTTGATGCTGATAAAATTAAGGCTTCTTACGACGATGGTGTGTTAGCTATTCAAATCCCGAAAAAGGAAGAGGCTAAGGAGAAACCATCACATCAGATTGAAATATCATAACAGAAAGCAAAAAGCCGGGACCTTAGGCCCCGGCTTTTTTTGTATGTATCCTTTGATTTTTGACATACAAAATATTGTTGCAAAAATTATTTCAGAGTGAGGACCACAATTGATTTTGCAGGTAATTTTACCACAACCTGGTGATGGGCTATTTTAGCACCTTTAAAATCTGCAGGCTGGATGGTTTGTGGTTTGTCAAATGTATTGTGGGCATTAAGCTCTTGAGCAGTCAGGATCCTGCCGCTAATTTCAGAAAAATCAGTTCCATTAATTTTGCAATTCACCGTAAGGTCGCGATGAGGATCGGCATTGGTCAGGCTGATGTGAATAACCCCTTCTTTGTCTTTTGAGGCGGAAGCCGTAATTGCAGGAATTTTCTGCCCGTTAAGTTCATAATTTTCGGTTTGCAGGGTAAGGGGCAGAAGAGTGGCGTCCTGATGCACCTTGTATAAGTCAAAAACATGATAGGTAGGGGTCAGGCACATCTTCGGCCCGTCTGTAAGAATCATGGATTGCAGGACGTTGATTACCTGGGCGATATTGGCCATTTTGACCCTGTCGCAATGGCTGTTCAGGATGTTTAAAGTGATACCGGCAACCAGCGCGTCACGCAGGGTATTTTGCTGAAACAGGAATCCGGGGTTTGTCCCGGGCTCTACGTCAAACCAGGTTCCCCATTCATCGACAATCAATCCTACTCTTTTGGCCGGATCGTATTTGTCCATAATGGCCGAATGTTTGGTTATCAACTCATCAATTACCAGACAGCGTTTGATAATGTCAAAATATTCATCCTCATTGAACTTAGTTGCCGAACCTTTTGAACCGCTCCAGCCTTTAACTGTATAATAGTGCAAGGACAAGCCATTCATGCGGGTACCTACATTTTTCATCATTACTTCTGTCCAGTTGTAATCGTCTGAACTTGGTCCTGAGGCAATTTTAAACAATGAGTTCCCGTTGTAATTCCTGCAGTAGGTTGCATAACGCCTGAACTGGTCGGCATAAAACTCGGGGCGCATATTTCCGCCGCAACCCCAGCTTTCGTTACCTACTCCCCAGAATTTAACATTCCAGGGTTGCTCACGTCCGTTGGCCTTTCTTAAATCAGACATTGGGTTTTGCCCGTCCGAATTCAGGTATTCTACCCATTCAGCCATTTCCTGTACGGTTCCGCTGCCTACATTCCCGGTGATATAGGGTTCTGTACCCAGTTGCTGGCAAAGATCGAGGAATTCATGAGTTCCAAAGCTATTGTCTTCGGTGACACCGCCCCAATTTGTGTTAACCATCGTAGGCCTTTTGTCACGCGGGCCAATGCCATCCTTCCAGTGATATTCGTCGGCAAAGCAACCGCCTGGCCAGCGCAGGTTAGGAATCTGAATATGCTTTAAAGCTTCTACTACGTCTTTTCTGATGCCTCTGACATTAGGAATAGGTGAATTTTCACCTACCCAAAAACCTCCATATATGCAATGTCCCAAATGCTCGGAAAATTGTCCGTAAATATGCCGGCTGATAATATTTTTGCCTGAGTCGGCATTAATCACCAGCGTGTTTTCTGTCCTGGTATTTTGTCCGAATGTCAACAAACAACAAAAAAATACGATTACCAGGTTAATCATTAAAAATTTCTTCTTCATTTTGTTTTGATTGTGAGTGTTTTTATTTGCTTATATTTTTTGATTTTGAAAAGTAGGGCTGAAAAAATCTGGAGACTTTTAACATGTAGCTTTTAGATATTTCAATCGCTGGCCATACTTTCCCTTTGGCAGGTAAAGATAAAAATTCATGAATACACTGCATTGTTTTTACATGGATTATGTTAAATAGATCTCTTAAATTAACAGGTTATTGTTTGATTGGAAAATAAATAAGTGTTTGATATTTAGACGAATCTGGCACTTCCTCGGGATCTGTCAGATATATTTCCCAGGTTTCACCGGTACTTTCAAGGTTATTTTCCTTTATGAATTTTCCCATGGCTTCATAGACCGGTATCATTTTCTCATAAGGACCCATGTATAGAGTCGAAACCACTTTCATTGCAGGGAATACCTTAAAGAGTATATCTCCCTCTCCTTTGCTTTCGGTTGCTACTGGTACTCCGACAATGATGTCTGTATTACCCTGTGGATCAAATTTAAGATAAATTGTAAAGGGCGGGCCGTCTGGTCGAATTTGATTGGCTTTTGTATAATTATATAGTTTGGTGTAGAATTCACCCAATTTGGTCCCTATGGCTGAGGTGGGCACTTCAGCTTTAATCGTCAATGCTTTAATTGCATCTGTTTGTTTGATTGCAATTTTGGAAACAGCATCTTGCAGGTTCGTTTCCTGGGAATAAATTTTAAAAACAGGCAGGCAGGCGAATATCATCACTAAGATGATTCCATGTTTAAAAAGGTTTCCTTTTGTTTTCATAGCTATTGATTTTTGGTAAAGATTAAATAAAGTTAATAAAAAAGTTTGGGTTTAGGGTAGGAGTTCCTGGATTAAAGCATTAGAAATATATTTATTAGGGGGAAGATTATATTGTGATATCCGTTTTTTTAATGCAAATTTGTATAGATAAAGCATCTTAAACCAATATTAAAATCACTGTTATGTCCAAAGGCAAAGATTCAAAACCGCACATCGGAATTTTCGGACGAAGGAATAGCGGAAAAAGTTCTCTTATCAATTTCCTGGCCTGCCAGGAAATTTCTATTGTGTCCGAAATGGCTGGCACAACTACAGATCCCGTAAAGAAGTCCATGGAAATTTTCGGCATAGGCCCGGCAATATTGATCGATACTGCAGGCATCGATGATGTCGGTGAACTGGGGATGAAAAGGGTACAAAAGTCAATGAAAATTTTGCAGGCCATTGATCTGGCTATTTTGGTTATTACCGGGAATCGGTTTGGACAGCCGGAGATTGATCTGATCGGCCGGTTCAGGGAATTTGCGCTGCCCTTTTTTGTCATTCATAACAAATCGGATCTGATGCCTTTATCTGCTCTCATGAAGAATAAGATTGAAAAGGAATATTCAACCACGGTTATCGATATGAACACTTTGGCTGGCTATGATATTTCTGAAATCGTAAAATGTATATGCAAGTATATGCCCGATACAGCTTATCATTCGCAGTCCTTGCTTGGGGATGTGATTTCCTCCGGTGATACCGTATTGTTGGTGACGCCAATTGACTTGGAAGCTCCGGAAGGGAGGATGATTCTTCCCCAGGTTCAGATGATCCGTGATGTTCTGGATAATGATGCCGTAAATGTAGTATTGAAAGAAACGGCACTGGAGTCTTATATCCGGAAAATGAATCCCAAGCCTGTCCTGGTTATTACCGATAGTCAGGCTTTTGCTAAAGTCAATGCCGTGGTCCCGGCAGATATTGCCCTTACCAGTTTCAGTATCGTGATGGCCAGAAGTAAGGGCGATTTTCTGCATTATCAGCAAGGGACTCCTTATCTTTCCAAACTAAAGGACGGCGACCGTCTGCTAATTCTGGAATCCTGCACACATGAAGTAAATTGCGACGATATTGGCCGGGTAAAGATTCCCCGGTGGATCAGGCAATTCAGCGGGAAAAAGCTTGAATTTGATGTGGTGGGTGGTTTAAATTCCCTTCCCCGTGATATTCATGAATATGCCATGGTGGTTCAGTGCGGGGGCTGTACTCTTACTCACAGGCAACTTATTAACCGTTTGAAGCCTGCCGTTGATGCAGGTATCCCGGTTTCAAACTATGGCATGGCCATTGCATACATCAATGGCATATATCAACGGGCTATTGCCCCTTTTGTGAAAGCTGAGGCGGAGAAAGTCCCCCAGGAATAGATTTCAAATTATTTCACTGAAAAAATAAACAGCTGCAATGAAAAGCAGGATGGAAAATATTTTAGACAAGCCGTTATTGGGGAAGGAGGATATTTTGTCCCTGCTTATGTGCGATGAAAGAGAGCAGAAGAAACTTTTTGCCAGGGCAGCAGAAATAAAGGAAAAATATGTCGGGAACATTGTTTATTTCCGCGGCTTGATCGAATATTCCAATATCTGTTCGAAGAATTGCCTTTATTGCGGCGTCCGTTCGGGCAATCAACATGTTAAACGTTACCAGATGACTGACGATGAGGTATTTGAAGCATGCGATTATGCCTTTCGAAATGGATTTGCTTCTCTGGTCATTCAATCGGGCGAACGGCATGACGTTTCTTTTGTCCGGAAAATAAGTGACCTGCTTAAGGAAATTAAGGACCGCTATCAGGGCCGGTTGAGGATTACCCTTTCCTGCGGCGAACAAACTGAAGATTCTTACCGGCAGTGGCTGGAAAGTGGCGCTCAACGGTACCTGCTCAGGATAGAAACATCAAATCCTTTGCTGTATTCCAGGTTGCATCCGGACGACGGTAACCATGTTTTCCGGGAAAGGGTCGAAGCCCTGGATACCCTTAAAAAACTTGGATACCAGGCCGGAACCGGGGTGATGATCGGACTGCCTTTTCAAACCATTGACCAACTGGCCAATGATTTGTTGTTTTTCAGGGAAAAGGATTTTCCCATGTTTGGCATGGGCCCCTATATCGAACATGCTGAAACTCCCCTTTATCAATATAAAGATCTTTTATGGACTGAAAAAGAGAGGTTTACACTATCCCTTAAAATGGTTGCTGTTTTGAGGCTGATGATGAAAGATGTGAATATAGCAGCCACTACGGCCATGCAGACTTTGGACCCCCTGGGCAGGGAAAAAGCCATTATGGCCGGTGCCAATGTGATCATGCCTAATCTTACTCACCTGAAATACCGGAGGGATTACCAGCTTTATGAAGGTAAACCCTGTCTGGATGAGGAAGCCGATCAATGCAAGGTTTGCCTTGAATCGCGCATAAGGCTTTCAGGCAACAGAATTGGTTATGGCGAATGGGGTGATTCACTGCACTACCAAAAGCCGACCTGAAAACAAAATGTTTAGTTGTTGAAAATCATTCTTTGTACTTCCACACCATCAACTTTGAGCAGTTCATTTTCCAGTTTGCTCATTTCGTTGATATCTCCGGTTAACTCAAGCAGAATAAGCCCGCTGCTGCTGCATACATTCTCGTTTACATCATGTAAACCCAGGCGGGTCTTGATGGAACATCCAAAGCTGGTTAAAATGTTCTGGACAGTAACCGCATTGTTCTGTCTGGATTTTACCAGCACGCCCAAGATTCTGGTTTCATTTGATTTCATCCGTAAATAATTTTAAAATTAGAATCGGACAAATAAATCTGCAAAGGCAATTTCAAATTAAATGAAAAAGGTCATTTCTTTAACCTGCACATCTTCAATCTCTTTAAGGTCTGTTTCCAGGTCGTTCCATACATTAGGATTACCTGCCAGCTCGAGCAGGATGATTGCACGGCGGCTGCATACATTTTGGTTTAATTCATGAAACCCAAAACGGGTCTTGATGGAATCAGCATAATTGGTCAATACCTGCTGAAGTTCTTCCACAGCTTTAATTCTGTCACCTACACTGATTCCAAGAATTTTTAATTTTTTTATGGCCATAAAAATTCCGGATTAAAAATATGCTGTAAATTATTAATAATCAGTATGTGAGATATTTAAAAATATAAATCCCTTTGCCCTTTCTTAATCAGGTCGAGCCGTTCAATCAACTTACCTTTGAATTCCTGATAATCATATTCAGCCAGTTTATTTTCAATCAGTTTATACCCTTTATTCTTAGTTGCAGGAGTAGCATAATCTTCGAGATATTCAGCCAGGGTAAGAACGGCGTTGGGGTGGCAATATCTTTTGATAAAGCCGGGGACGGAAAATTCCATAAAATGTTCGCCGGTACGTCCGCGCCGGTAGCAGGCTGTGCAGAAGGAAGGAATATAATTGGCATCCAGCAGTTCGTCCATGATCATGCTGAGTGGCCTGTCGTCATTGATCTGGAACTGTTCATGATCCAGGTCTTGTTTTTTCTCTTCCTTGGTATATCCGTTAATTTCTATGCTTGTACCGCCATCTA
>JAUZOH010000134.1 GCA_030706565.1 Bacteroidota bacterium
GAATCCTTCGGGTAGGGACATAAAAAAAATCCACGAAGAATAGAGCAGTTTTCCCGTGGATTTTTCAATTAAAGTATATTACAAAAGGATTACATTATGTTTTTCAAATTCCTGAACCATTTTTTCAGGCCAAATGCTGGATTGAATTTCCCCGATATGGGCTTTCTTCAGGAAGAACATGCAAAGTCTTGATTGCCCGATACCTCCTCCAATAGATAAGGGGAGTTCATTGTTCAGCAGGCGTCTGTGAAAATACAGTTCTTTTCTGTCCTCAGCCCCGGCAATTGCCAACTGACGGAGCATAGCTTCACGATCGACCCGGATCCCCATGGAGGAAACTTCAAAAGCCCCTTTTAAGATCGGGTTCCAGAATAAAATATCGCCATTTAAACCTTTATAACCATTTCCCGTTTCAGTCGACCAGTCGTCATAGTCGGGAGCCCGGCCATCGTGAATTTTGCCATCCGAAAGTTCTCCGCCTATTCCCATGATGAAAACAGCCCCATATTTTTCGGCAATTTTATCTTCCCTTTCTTTGGGCGAGAGATTGGGATACATTTTAAGCAAATCCTCACTCTGGATAAAAGTAATTTGATCGGGAAGCGAAGGTTTTATTTCAGGATAATTTTCACTGATGAAAAATTCAGTCCGCTTGAAACTGCCAAATATTCTCCTGACTACAAGCTTTAAGAAATCCAGGTTGTGTTCCCCGGTCGTGATCACGCGTTCCCAATCCCATTGGTCGACATAAATGGAGTGAAGATTATCCAGTACTTCATCCGGACGTACGGCGTTCATGTCGGTATAAAGTCCAAACCCGGGCTTCATTCCGTAATCTGCCAGTTTCAGTCTTTTCCATTTGGCCAGTGAATGGACTATTTCGGCATTTGCATCGTTCATGTCCTTGATGGCAAATGCTACCGGCCGTTCAACACCATTCAGGTCATCGTTTATTCCGGTGCCTTTAAGTACAAACAAAGGGGCGGTCACTCTTCTCAGGCGCAATTCTGAAGCAAAATCTGTCTGGAAAAAATCTTTTATCAGCTTAATTGCCTGTTCCGTCTTGTTTAATCCCAATAAAGGAGAATAATTTTCAGGGAAATAGATTCCATTCATTGTTTAAAGGATTAGTTGGTTACTGTTAACAATTATAAGATAAAAGTATAAATTTGGTTTCAAATTGCAAAATGATAAACAAAATAATAGCTGTTCTTTATTTGCAAATGCGAACAGCTATTCAGGGTTAAAATTGAGCTGAAAACAGAATACTTCATTCTGTTTTACAGTTGCATAACCTTTTCAAATTGTATATCTCCAACTTTGTGTTCGTGATTGTCGCATACCCTTCCTGAAGGATCGTCATTTTTCTGCCATTTGGGTACCCATTTCAGAACACTGTGTATAGCCGATTGTTCAGGGTAGAATTTTTCAAAAATGGTCCGGTAATAAAAAGCTTCTTTTGTTTTAGGCGTATTGTGGGGGAAACGCTTGGCAGCAGTGGCAAATTCCGCATCGCTGACCTGTTGGTTGCAGTAAGCCACTATTCCGTCAATCCAGCTGTAGCCTACGCCGTCGCTGAATTGCTCTTTTTGCCTCCAAAGAATGTTGTCCGGAAGATAAGGGTTTGCTTGGTCATCAAAGGCTTTTCTAAGCACATATTTTTCAGGTTTTCCTTTGGCCAGGTCTGGTCTTTTATCCTGTGGGCGGATACCCATTGCCACATCGATAAAATGCCTGTCCAGGAAAGGGACACGAACTTCAAGCCCATGAGCCATAGTTGATTTATCTGCCCTCAGGCAATCTGCTGTGGACAGGAGTTTGACCCTTCTGACGCATTCTTTCTGAAATTCATCATCAGAGGGGGCATTGTGAAAATAAAGATAGCCGCCGAAAATCTCATCTGAACCTTCACCCGACAAGACCACCTTAATGCCCATGTCTGTTATGGCTTTGGAAAGGAAATACATGGGAGTACTGGCGCGAATGGTTGTAATATCATAAGTTTCCAGGTGCCAGATGATTTTTTCGATAGCTTTGATCCCTTCTTCAACTGAAAAGTATACATCGTGATGTTCCGTTCCAATAAAATCGGCCACTTCTCTTGCAAACTTCATGTCGGGGGCATCAGGCCCCAGGCCTACAGAAAAGGAATGTAATTTTTGTCCGCTTCCTTTCAGCAGGCGTTGCGTAACAGCCGAGATGATGCTTGAATCCAGCCCTCCGGAAAGAAGAACGCCCAAAGGAACGTCACTCATCAAGCGTTTGCGGGTAGCCTCAACAAGGGCTTCCCTGAGCTTAACGTAGTCAATCGGTTCTTTTGTGGAATTTGGGTTTTCCCAAACAGGGTTGTAGTATTTGACAAATCCGGTTTCACCGGTATAATAGTATCCCGGGGGAAAAGGTTCAAACTGAGTGCACTGATCGGCAAGTGCTTTCATTTCCGATGCAAAATACAGGTTTCCATCTGCATCTTTGCCATAATATAAGGGTTTTACCCCGATAGGATCGCGGGCTACCATAAATTTATCGCCGTCCAGCACGACAAAGGCAAAGTCGCCGTCGAGCAGGTTGCAGAAATCATAGCCATATTCTTCGTAAAGATGAACGATTACTTCGGAATCGCAGGTAGTACGAAATGTATGATGTGCAAGTTGATTATCCCTTATTGCCTGGTGATTGAAAATTTCGCCATTATGCATCACCCAGGCATCGTCACTGCCCTGTATAGGTTGACGGCCGGTACTCAAATCAATAATTGAAAGTCGTTCATGACAAAGTACAGAACCCTTTTTATTCACGAAAATACCACTCTCATCTGGTCCACGATGTCTCATGCGTTTAGAAAGCTTCTGTACTTGGGAAGCATCTTTTTTGCCAATGACTGCCAAAATTCCACACATATTTTAATAATTTAAATATTTACTTTCAATTTAATTACTTAATTTTATGCCAAATTTCATTTTTAAAAGAAGCGAGGGGAAAAATCTATAAACTAAAAATCCTTAATTTAATATTTCTTTCCCGTTCACTTCTAATAATTACAAACTAAAAACAGTACAAAAATACTAATGTAAAAGTAAATTGCAAATAATAATTGCAAAAAAGTACAAAAAAAGAACATTTGCTTATAAATCGTAAGAATAGCTACTTATATTTGATATAAAATTTAAAAATTTGTAAATAAAATGGAAGAAATTTTACAAATCGATAGTTTGGACAGGAAAATTCTCTCAATTATAACCAGAAATGCCAGAACTCCTTTTCTGGAAGTAGGAAGAGAGTGTAATGTTTCTGGTGCAGCAATTCATCAGAGAGTGCAAAGGTTAATTAAGCTCGGGGTCATCACGGGTTCAGAGTTTATCATTGACCCTCAGAAGGTGGGTTATCATACCTGCGCATACATGGGAATTTACCTGGAAAAGGCCAGTTATTACAAGGATGTGGTGAAGAAGCTGGAGCAGATTCCCGAAATAACCGAATGTCATTACACCACTGGCGACTATACGATTTTTATTAAAATTTATGCCAAAGACAATGAGCATATAAAAAATATCATTGCCGATAAACTTCAGTCTATAACAGGAATAAGCAGGACAGAAACTTTTATATCTCTGGAAGAAAGTTTTAAGCGCCAATTACCGATTTAATTTACCTCGAAGATAAACAGGCATAAAAAAACATGACTGGAATCATCCGGCCATGTTTTTTCATTTCCTGGAGAGGATTTTTAATGTTGCTCTTCACCCAGGTTATATACTTTCCCGTGCCGCCAGGAATCTACGGCCTGCCGCCAGTGTGTGGTCAGGTTTTCTCCACGTTGCAGCACGTAAAAATTATTGCTGAACGGATTTTCCATTTTCTTAAAAGAAAAAGTAATGACCTGAGGATTTGATTTGTCGTAATAAGACCAGATTTCTTCATCAGGCTTTTTTACCAGGTTGTTGGGCAAGCCATAAATAATATAAATCATTCCTCGGTCTGTTTTCCAACCTTCACGGTCGGCTGTGAAATAATAGTTGGAGAAAAAGACCCGGTTATAAAATACCCTGATCAGTTCCCTGGATACATCGATGTTCTTTGAAGTCTTTATCCAAAAATTGTCTACGGCAGTTTTGGGATTGGAAATTGATTTGATCGCCTCAAACTCTGATGAATTGGTCAAATATTGAAGGGGGCCTATCATCTGATTGGCCCGTAATACCCTGGGGTAGGCACTTCCAAAGTTAAAAAGTGTAAGCCCTTTATTTTGAGCTGTATCCATTTGAAAGAAATACATCCCCTTATAGGGAAGTTTAAAGGCTATGGAATCAGAAAAAGGATATTTCCAGATGCTGTCCGGCTTGTCAAAACGGGTACCGACAGGGGTGGGGAAAAAGGCCGGCGGGGGTACGGGCTGTTCACTTTTGTAATATTTAATAAAAATGGCATTCTTGGAATTGCCTTGTCGGTAATGTATTGAAAAGACTTCGTTGCTGTCGGTATAGGAACTGAAAATAGGGAAATTGTCGTATCTTGAAATTACCTCAAAATTCTGGCTGTTAAATTCATTAGTTTTATCAACAATTAAAAAAGTGCGCTGCATGGTCTTTCTCAGAAGATCATTTGTTGTAACCGTCAGCAGATATTTCCTTCCTTCTTTGGCTTTAATGGGAATGAAGGCGAAAAAACGTTTCTGGAGTTTGCTGATGTCTATATTAAAATTATGGGAAGCACTGTCACAAATCTGCTTATTGTTCAGGTTTGTGGAAATATCAACCATTTGATAGGATATCTGCAGGGAGGCCTGTGTTTTGCGCTGCGGATTGGCCTGGTTAAAAAGCAGTTCGGTGGGGAAAACCTTGGACAACAGCAGGGAAGTACTATCAAAACTATGATATACCATGAATTCGGGATGTAACGGAGTACTTCCCGGATTGTAAATATTGGTCAGATTAAAGTTATCTTTTTTAGCGCCCCTTTTTTTTGTGCTTGCACAGGAAATGATCATCATTAGGGTCAGCAAAAAAATAAAGGTCAGTTTTACAACTGCTAATAATTTTTTCATAATCCTTTCCATGAATTATGGAAGCAAGTTACAAAAAATAAATAGTTACAATGAAATAATATGATCTAAAATGTATTGCTTTTGTAATTATTTGGTAATCAAATACTTACATTATTTGCATTTTGAAAATTTTGCAGGTCTTCATTTAATTTTTCCCATTGATCCATTTCTTTTTGGAGATTTTTTTTCAAAAGAGCGTAACGGTCAAAAAGTTCATTATCGTTTATTTTTTCAGGATTGGCCATTTGCCCGTCAATTTCAGCAATTTCTTTTTCGTACTGCTCAATTTCCTTTTCACTTTTGCTGATTTGACTGGTGATTTTCCTTAGTTCACGATCATACTCTTTTTTCTCTTCATAAGTCATTTTGTTTTGACTGATTTTTGAAGGAGAAGGGGGAATGACCGTTTCTACCTCCTTTCTTTCGAGTTCGTGAAGGTTGTCCAGTTTTTTCTTTTGAAGGAAATCGTAAATCCCGCCGATAAATTGTTTTATTTTTTTGCTTTTAAATTCATAGACCTTGCTGACCAACCCGTCGAGGAACTGCCTGTCGTGCGATACCAGGATGATGGTTCCGTTGTATTGGAGCAGGGCCTGTTTTAAGGTGTCCTTGGATCTCATGTCCATGTGGTTGGTAGGTTCATCGAGCAAAAGCAGGTTGTAAGGCTGGAGCAGCAGTTTAGCCATAGCCAGCCGGGAACGTTCGCCTCCGGAGAGAACCTTCACCTTTTTATCTATATCTTCCCCTCTGAACAGAAAAGAACCCAAAATATCGCGGACTTTAGTACGGATATCCCCTACGGCTATTTCATCAAGGGTTTCAAAGACTGTAGCTTCGCCATCCATTATTTCATCCTGGTTTTGGGCAAAGTAACCAATGTTTACATTATGGCCTACTTTTAGCAGTCCTTCATGCTCGGTTTCGCCCATGATAATTTTGGACAGGGTTGATTTACCTTCGCCGTTTCTGCCGACGAAGGCAATATGTTCGCCCCTTTCCACCACCAGGTCAACCTTATCGAGTATCAGTTTGGGGCCATATCTTTTACTTAGTTCCTTCACTTCAACCACCACGGTACCTGAGCGCGGGGCAGGAGGGAACTTGACGTGAATGGCCGAAAGGTCTTCTTCATCGACTTCAAGCCGTTCAATTTTTTCCAATTGTTTAATCCTTGACTGGACCTGGACAGCTTTTGTAGGTTTATAGCGAAAACGCTCAATAAAGGCTTCGGTATCTGCAATCATCTTTTGCTGATTGCGATAAGCGGCAAGCTGCTGGGCCCTGCGTTCCTCACGCAGGATTACAAATTTTGAATAGGCAGCATCGTAGTCGTAAATCCTTCCCAGCGATATTTCAATGGTCCGGTTGGTTACATTGTCCAAAAAAGCCCGGTCGTGGGAGATTACCAATACGGCTCCGTTATAATCCTTCAGAAAGTCTTCCAGCCATTGGATGGATTCAATATCCAAATGGTTGGTGGGTTCATCGAGCAGAAAGACCCCGGGTTTGCGAAGCAGGATTTTTGCCAGTTCTATGCGCATTCTCCAGCCACCGCTGAAAGTGGTGGTGGGGCGGTCCAGTTCGTCGGGCATAAATCCCAGTCCCAGCAAGGTTTTTTCAACTTCACCTGTCATTGCGCCTCCGCCCAGCATCTCGAAGCGGTCGTTGTAATGGCTTAATTTCTCAATTAACTTCATGTACCCGTCCGATTCATAGTCGGTACGTTCGGTTAACTGCTTATTGATCTTCTGGATTTCTTTTTCAAGTTTAAGGGTTTCCTCAAAGGCAGAGCATGCTTCCTGCCTGACTGTTTTCCCATCGCGCAATACCATTTGTTGGGGGAGGTATCCTATGGAGGTATCCTCTGAAATGACAACTTCGCCTCCTTCAGGCTGTTGAAGACCGGCTATGATCTTGAGCATGGTAGATTTACCTGCCCCGTTTTTGCCTACCAATCCTATTCTGTCGTGTGGATTGATAATGAATGTAATATCGTTGAACAATTCAACAGAACCAAAATGTACTGTTAGCTGATTGACTGAAATCATCTGTAACTCTCTAATTGAAAATGCGCAAAGATAATAAGTTTTGAGTTATAAACGATTTTTTGCATTGTTGAGCCAATCGCCTGAAAGGAAAGGCAATGATGAAAGTTGAATTAATAAAGGTTTCTCAGTTCTATGGCTTTTGCAATAATTTGGGAGGTTTCTTCAACACTAAGGGTCATGCAGTTCAGTTTCAGGTCGTAGAGAGAATAATCGTCTTTTTTCCCCTGGAAGAATTCCCTGAATTCCTGTCTTTTTTTGTCAATTTCAAGGGCATATTTTCTTGCTTCCTCCATGTTGAGGTTGAATTTCTGGCTGACCATGATTTCCCTCCATTCGATAGGAGCTTCCAGATGTATATGAAAGGAACGTTCCATATCGCGGGTAATTGCTACGCCGCCACGGCCGATAATGATTACATGCCCTTTGCTTGCAAGGGCCATGATTACCTCGGCTATGGTTTTTTTTATTCTCCGGTCGCTTTTATAATATTTCGAAGCATGCGATTGCAAAATATCCCCAAACATGCCCCGAGATTCATAATTAAAGACATATTCAATATTGACCGGGTCGATGTTAAGCTCCTTGGCCGACTCGTACAGCAATTCCTTGCTGATCCATTTCCAGAGGGGCTCTTTACCTTTGGAAACGCGCATTTCGTTTAGTAATTCGCAAACACGTTGTGCTATCTTTTTTGCAGGACAGCCCACCAGCCGGGATATGGTAATTACCGGGCCCGGTTCGGTCTGTTTGGGTACAAGAGTCTTTTTGTACCTTTCAGACATGTATTTTTGCAGATCACCATCCATAATTTCCCGAATAATGTGATGAATAATAACTAAATATACAAAAAAAAATTGAATATTAGCTGGTTTTGGAGGACTATTAATATAGAATCACTCTCTCTTTGGAGAGCCTTTTCTTGCAATCATTCAATACCATGTATTTATCCTGGAGTTCTTCTATTTCTTCCAAGTCTTTTTCTTCCTGTGCGCGGATAAGTTGATTTTGGGTCTGGCGTAATACTGTTAAAATTTTTTGGTTTTTGAAGGACATGATGGTATCGAGTACCCATTTTTTTAAGGTATCGTCAAAAAGAATGTCTACTTTCCACATTTTACTCAGGTGATAGCTGTTGCTCAACAAATCGGCCGCCAGTTGTGCGATTTCTTTATCCGGATGATGCACAAAATATTTGTTATCGATGGGCGTATTTTGAGTGAGGGCTTGTTGGATTTCTTCATAGATTTGTTTGAAAACTGGATTTTGCAGTTCCAGTTCATCCGCGGTGAGTTCATGGATGATGTAGCTGGCTACAGAAATCTGTTGTGCATTCCCTTCTTCATCTTTCAGGACAAAAAGGATATTGTTTCCATAATTCAGTAAAAGCCTGATGATATCTTTTTCGATAATTTCTGAAGGATCAGAAATGACGATGGAAGAGGAAGATGCAGGCTCCTGACTTTTTTTCCCGCTTTCAGTTTTCTGCCAGCCGTATTTTTGCTCGGCTTTTGTTCTTCGTATTTTAGCAATTTCAGCATAAATCACCTGTTCGCCCACATCAAGATTGGCGGCACATTCCCTGACGTAAACAGAACGGGTAATAATGTCGGGAATAATGGCAATGCTCCTGACTACTTCTGCAATAAGACCGGCCTTTTTTATGGGATCGCCCTGTGTATCTTCGAGGAGGAGCTTTATTTTAAAGCTGATGAAATCGGACTCGTTTTGAGCGATGTATTGTTCAAATTCAGAGGCTCCGTGTTTCTGGGCAAAAGAATCAGGATCTTCACCATCCGGCAGTAAAAGGACCTTTACGTTCAGGCCTTCTTCGAGAACCATATCAATGCCCCTGATTGAGGCTTTTATACCGGCTGCATCCCCGTCATAAAGGATGGTCACATTGGGGGTAAACCGTTTCATCAGCCGTATCTGGTCAACCGTAAGGGAGGTTCCCGATGAGGCAATGGTATTTTCAATTCCTACCTGGTGCATGGAAATCACATCGGCATATCCTTCAACCAGATAGCATTTATTATGTTGCACGATGGCTTGCCGGGCCTGATACAAGCCGTAAAGGACCTTGCTCTTGTGATATATTTCGGATTCAGGCGAATTGAC
>JAUZOH010000135.1 GCA_030706565.1 Bacteroidota bacterium
CTCGTTGCCATTCAAACTTCCCCTTCACCCATCCTTTATCATTGATGAATTTGGAAGATATAGACTTTATTTCTTCCATAAAATCTGCCATGGACATGGTGGTTCCAAAACCTGTAAAAATATGTATATGATCCGGCACATTATTTATGGCCAGTAATTTTCGCTTTCGGTTTTGAACAAATCCTGTAATATACTTTTGTAATTCATCATTGTGACTTGAAGAGATTAAATTTCCCCTTTCTTTGACTGTAAAAAAGAATGCAGATAGACTTGACTGTATGTATTAGCCATATTTAATTTATAGGTCGCCGCTATGCGACTTTATTACAATATGATTTCTTGTATTTATCTACAAATAGGTCGCCGCTACGCGGCTAAGGCAAAATTCTTTGCCTCAATTTCAAATTATTTTAAGTAAATATAGGAAATTATTTGGTGGCTTTTTATAATATGCTCCAGCCGGTGGTCTTTGATTCTGCATAGGAAACAGGGACTGCCGGTGCCTAAGCGTAGTCGAAGACAGTGTGTTTAAGGCAAACCCCAATGCTTTTATTAAAGTATTTATTTTTTGCGGCTTGGCGAGCAATGTATTTTCCACGCAAAGGCGCAGAGGCGCAAAAAATACTAAAAAATATTATGATTACGCTGAGAAATACTGAGGTCTAATTCCTCTGTGTTAGTGCCTCAGTGTGTGTATTAAAAAGCCCCAAAATGTCATCCACTTTGAGGCTTTCTACGTATTGAATTTTATATCAGAATAGGATCATGTTCTAGAATTCGTCAGGCAGATCCTGCAACTGGTCATAAGTAAAAACAGGGCCGTCCTTGCAAACATAAATATGTCCGATGTTGCAACGTCCGCATTTGCCAAGTCCGCACTGCATCTTCATTTCAAGAGTAGTAATGATATCCTTGGGTGCAAATCCGAGCTTCAGCAACGATTGTACCGTAAATTTAATCATGATGGGCGGGCCACAGGTAATCACCTTTGTATTCTCTATGGTTGGCTTAACAACTTCTTCAAGGATCTTGGGAACTACGCCTACATTGCCTTTCCATTCGTCATCACCGCGGTCGACGGTAAGCGTCAGCTTTATGTCCGGATTATTTTTCCATTCCTCCAGTTCGCTTTTGTAAACCAGGTCGGCAGGACTACGCGATCCGTAAAGTATATTGATATCCTTATAATCCTTGCGATTGTCGAGCACATACTGGATCAGGGAACGTACAGGTGCCATCCCGATACCACCGCCGATGAACAGCAGGTTTTTGCCCTTAATGTCTTCCAAAGGGAAATTGTTGCCGTAAGGGCCGCGGATGCCGACTTCAGATCCTTCTTCCACCAAATCGTGTATGTCTGAGGTGATTTGCCCGGCTTTCTTTACCGAACATTCAAAAGTACCTTTGCGTGTAGGAGAGGAGGCAATACAAAAGGTGCATTCACCATGGCCGAACAGCGAAAATTCCACAAACTGTCCGGGTTTCCACTGGAAATCCTGCGCATATTTTTCTTCTACAAATTTCAACCTGAAGGTTTTAACATCGGGCGTTTCGTCCACGACAGCTTCAACTTTACATAATGCAGGTGTAAGTATCTTCTCCATTATTTAACTTCCTCCTTGCTTTTGCTGACAATATCATTAACCACTTTGAAAATTCCTTCATGCACAGGGCAGAAATTGGTGCATTTTCCGCATCCTATGCAGAGGTTCACTCCAAAGCGTTCTTTATAATAAACGAATTTGTGCATGATACGCTGGCGCCAACGCCTGAATTTCACAGGCCGCGGATTGTGGCCGCCGGCCATTTGGGTGAAATATTTCGACTGGCACGAATCATAGCATTTATAACGGACGCCACAGTCTTTGATCTTTTCATCTGATACCTTGAAACAGTGGCAGGTCGGGCAAATGTATGCACAGGCATTGCATCCCAGGCAGTTTTGAGCTGCAAGGTCAAATTCGCCTGAATCAAAGGCCTGTTGCAGCTTTTCCTGAATCTCTTTATAAGAAAGTTTGTTGGGAACAGCTTTTTTAAACTCTTCGAACGAAGCATGAACAAGATCTTCAGCTCCATCCACCTTTTGCAGGTTACCCTTGTTCTCAGAAAGGAATTTTTCACCTTTTTCTGAAGAAGCCTTGACCAAAACATCCTGACCGGCAGAAATCACGACTATGTCGCTGGCATCAGAAGTTTCTATATCATAATCCAGTGAAGTGCAGAAGCAGGAATTCTCAGGTTTTGTACAAAGTGTGGAAATGATGATGCTGTTTTCCTTACGTTTCAGGAAATCTTCATCTTCAAAATCCCATTTGGCAACCTTTTCCAGAACCTTCATTCCCTGTGCATCGCAAGGCCTTACCCCGATGATCACCTTAAAATCTTCGTACGGATCTTTAGTCAAGGGTTTGAGATGCACTCCTTCGCTATCCTCCGAATACCGGATTATTTCCGAGGTCTGAGGCAAAAACAAAGGCTTGATGCTCATTGTGGCCTTGATCGGAGGATCAGGATTGCAGTCAGCCAGATTCGTTACCTTTTTGTAACGGAATACGCCAAAATTTTCTACCGGAGCATAGGTGTCAAACTTCCCGATCAATGAGCTGTAGAACTCATTGATTCCATCCTTGCCGGTTTTGTATATTGAATAACTCATGGGTTCAGTGATTTAAAATTTGTGCGATCAAAGAATGAAGTCGTTGGGATCTTCAAGTTTATATTGATAAAAAGCACCGCGTTCCTTTTCATTCATGCCCGAAATATAATGCTGGAAATTCTCGTAAATCACCATTTCGTTGTACTTGTGCAACAGGTGCAATGGCAGGTTCTTGGGACAGGCTTTTTCGCAGTTCCTGCAATCAACGCAACGTCCGGCCAGGTGTAATGACCAGGTCAGCAGAGCAGTTGCTGCATTCGGAACAGTATTTGCTGCATTATAGAAAGCAGCTGATTCCTGGTCGATGGCGCATTTATCGCAATAGCAAAGTGGGCAGGACAAACGGCAGGCATTGCAGCGGATGCAGTTGTCAAAAACATCTTCAAAGAAGCGGGCACGTTCTTCCTGGCTTTTTTCTTTAAGTTGAAGCACTTCGGGGTCTGCCTGATACTCGGGTTTTCCTTTAGGGGTTCCAAGCAGGGAATCGTGAATAACGGCATCAGGCATTATGCAATTTGCGCAATTTCCGTAAAGTTCACCTTTATCATTTTTAACACCTGTGCAGCAAACGCCTACAACCTGCAAATTTTCCCTTTTTATCTGGCCTTCGGTGATCAGCATATTCAGTGCACGGCTGTCACAGCCTTTTACAACAATACCGACCTTCTTGCCTTTGGCATGTTCCATGGTCAGGTAGTTGGTCAGGTTGTAAGCCGATTCATCATTGAAAACCAAATTTTTGGCTTCTTCGGCAGAGGTAGCAATAAAAGGCACCGTCCTGTTTTCTTCGGCCAGCTTTTGGTAACCGATAAACAGTTCAATTTTATTTTCCTGGAAAAGCTGCAGGGCAATATCTTGAATTTCTTTCGTGAAGTCCATTATTTAATATCCTCCTTTTTAAGATGATGCAGCGGTCCAAGTTCCTTGATGTCTTCGGTGACTTTCTTAACCACTTGGGCGAATTTGGCACCTTCGGCAGCGGAAACCCACGAAAATTGTACCCTTTTTTCGTCGTAACCGACAAATTTGAGCAGCTCCCGGGTAACCAGAAAACGTCGCCGTGCATAATAATTTCCCGTAATATAATGGCAATCGCCCGGATGGCAACCGGAAACAAGCACGCCATCGGCTGTAGTCTGTAATGCTTTGAGTATGAAAGCCGGATCGACCCTTGAGGAACACGGAACCCTTATAATCCGGATATTAGGCGGATATTGTGTACGGGATGTTCCCGTCAGATCAGAACCTGCATACGAACACCAGTTGCACAGGAAGCCAATAATTTTCGGCTGCCATTCTTCGGATGTTGCAGTTTCCGCACTCACTTTTTCATTTATTGTCTCGTTCATATTTTGAAAAGATAATTCTTACCTCTTTTATTTTAGATTGACACTATTTCGTTGATAATCTGCTTGCTGGTAAAGCCCGAAAGGCTGGTGGCATTCGAACGGCAGACAGCCGTGCAGCAGCCGCATCCCTGGCAAACGCCTTCGTTGACTTTAGCCACTGTCCGGGTTTCTTTTGATCCCCGACTGACCGGTATCTCTTCAGAAACAATTGCACCGTAGGGGCAAACCTGCATACAGTTCAGGCAGCCAGTACAAAAATCGGTGTTGATGGCGGTGATCATCGGATCTTTCTTCATGGTATCGCTGGCAAAAAGGCCCATAACCTTTGCTGCGCAAGCCGATGCCTGGGCAACGGTATCCGGAATGTCTTTAGGTGCCTGATCGCAGCCTGCCAGATAAATCCCGGCTTTGGTTGTCTCTACCGGCCTTAATTTCGGGTGAGCCTCAGAGAAGAAGCCGTAACTGTCATAAGAGATTCCTAACATACGGGCAAGTTCGGGCGCATCGGATTGCGGCATAACTGCCGTAGCCAGAACAACCAAATCGGCTTCCACTTCAACCACATCGCCAATCTGGGCATCTTCGCCCCGTACAATCAGTTTCTTTCCTTTCTGGTATATCTTTGAAACCCGGCCCCGCAGGTAAGTTGCTGCGGTTTCAACCTGGGCACGCTTGACAAATTCTTCATAACCTTTGCCTGCCGCACGGATATCCATGTAAAATACGTAGGCATGTGAATCCGGAAGTTTACTATGCAGCAGCATCGTATGTTTTGCAGTATACATGCAGCAGATCTTTGAACAATAGGAGAATCCCTTGGCTTCGTCACGCGAACCGACACATTTGATGAAGACCACATTCTTGGGATGTTCGCCATCTGAAGGCCTTATGGGCAGCCCATTGGTCGGGCCGGAGGCAGATACCATTCTTTCAAATTCAAGGGAAGTGATGACATCCGGGAAACGGCCTACTCCATATTCCTCATATTCTTTTGCTTCGTATAATTTGTAACCCGTTGCTACAACAACGGCACCTATTTCGCGTTCAATAATTTCATCCTTCATCTCATAGTTGATTGCCCCGCGTTCGCAAACCTTGGCGCAAACCCCGCATTTCCCCTGGGTGAGCTTACGGCAAACCGTAGCATCAATAACTGGCTTGTTTGGCACAGCTTGTGGAAAAGGAGAGTAGATGGCTTTTCGGATTCCCTGGCCCAGGTTAAACTCATTGGATACCTTTACCGGACACTTCTGCGTGCAGGTTCCACAACCGGTGCAGAGTGAAAAATCAACATAAGAGGCTTTCTTCTTAATCTTTACCTTATAATTACCAACAAAACCCTGTAATTCAACAACCTCCGAATAAGGCATCAGTTCTATTAAAGGGTTTGAAGCTACATCAACCATGCGGGGTGTAAGGATACACTGCGAACAGTCGAGGGTAGGAAAGGTCTCATCCAACTGGGCCATGCGTCCGCCAATGGAAGGACTTTTTTCAACCAGGATAACCGGGATTTTAGCTTCCGCCATGTCCAGGGCTGCCTGTATACCGGCAATACCGCCGCCAATCACCAATGCCTTCTTGGTAACCGGGACTGAAATTTCCTGCAGCTGTTCATTGGCAATGGATTTGGCCACAGCCATACGCATCAGGTCTATTGCTTTTTCAGTAGCCTTAACCTTATCATTTTGATGAACCCATGAAGAATGTTCCCTGATATTGGCAATTTCAAGAAGGTAGGGATTCATGCCGGCTTCGGAAACGCAGCGGCGAAAAGTCTTTTCGTGCATACGGGGCGAACAGGATGCAATAACCACCGAGGTAAGCTTATAAGCAACAATAGCTTCCCTTATCTTTGATTGTCCCGGATCGGAACACATATATTTATAATCGAGGGCAAACTTGACCTCTTTTATCTTCTTTGCTTCTTCAACTACCTTTGTTACATCAACAACATCGGCAATATTTGAACCGCAATGACAAACAAACACACCAACTCGTGCCATATTTTATCTTTAATTTTCAAATCTTAAGGGCCAGCGCCCTTAAATTATATTATTTCTGTAAACAGTTTCTATTTAATCCTGATAATCATCAGGTTATATCCATCAAGCTTTTACTTCTTCAGCCTTTAACTTATTGTGCAACAAGGGTTCAACTGCAATTATATGTTTCCCGAATTGAAGGTCTTTTTCTGGAATGCCCAAGGCAAGCGCAATCAACTGGGTAAAATAAAGAACCGGCAGGTTGAATTTTTCCTTATAGGCCTTTTCAGATCCATGCTGCCTCATGTCCAGGTTGGACTGGCAAAGCGGGCAGGCAACAGCAACCAGGTCAGCACCTGCATCATGGGCATTCTCCAGAATCTTGCCGGTCAGCGAATAAACGATTTCCGTATCTGAAATGGAAAATGACGCCCCGCAGCACTCGGTTTTAAAATCAAAAGGAACAACGGTTGCACCCAAAGCTTCCATAATCTTGTCCATGGAAGTGGGATATTCTGGGGAATCAAACTGGGCAACGCCTTTAGGCCTTGTCAGCAGGCAGCCGTAATAGCAGGCAACCTTCAAGCCGGTCAATGGGCGGACGACTTTCTCTTTAATTTTTTCAATGCCCACATCTTCAAAGAAATACTGCAGGCCTGATTTTATTTCAACTGTACCCTGATATTGACCGTCAGGAATAACCTGATTTATCTTCTGCTTTAATTCAGGGTTTTTATCCAACTCTATTTTGGTGGCCTTCATCCGTGAAAAACAAGAAGCACAGGGAACCGTCATCACTTTATTATGAAGTTTCTCGGCCAGGATAAGATTTCGCATGGGCAATGCCACCGCTAAATCTTCAGTCATCACATGGGCCGAGGTTGCGCCACAACAATTCCAATCGGGTATTTCTTCCAGTTCTGTGTCGAAGGCTTTGATGATCAGCTTAAGGGAATTTTCAAATTCTCCGCTTGACCCGTGAGCCGAACAACCAGGGAAATAAGTGAGTTTATTCATCTTGAAATTATTTTCTCTCTTACTTACAATATCTTAAATTAAACAGAAAACAACTGTTTTCTATTTTTCTTTTTTATCCAACAGTTTGAACATCTTCTTGATAGCTGCCTTATTCCTTGTTTTTTCAGGCAAGAGTCCAAGTTTTCCTTTTCCAAGTGCAAGGGGGGCCAATGCCATATCCTTGAATAAACGGCCTGTGCGGATATTAAATTCGGCCATCAGCCTGATTTCGTACATCCGTCCATAATGTTTGACCATATTCAGGAAAATATCGTGAAATTTCCGAATTTCATTGATTTTGCGTGATTCCGGGTATATTTTTTCATCAATAGCCATATGACGGACGGTTTCCATCACCTTGGGAATGTCGATCTGGCGCGGACAGCGGGCAGCGCAACTGGAACAGGTCAGGCAAAACCAGCTGGAATTGGCAGAAAGTACCTTGTCTTTCAGTCCCAGTTTGATGGCCTGCATGATCTTTCTGGGAGGCAGTTCCATATAGGATGATACAGGACAAGTGGAAACACATTTTCCACACTGATAACATTCAAGGACATTGCTGCCACTTATCTTATTAACTTCAGCCAGAAATTTATTATCTTGTAAATCAGTTAATTGTATCATTGCTTTAATATAACTTTAATTCAAATACTTTTTAAATAGTCGCAAAAATAATCGAATTATCCTATTATTATTTTATAAAACATAAAAAGTTAATAAAAAGTTCACCAAAATGAAGGGATCTTTTCATAAAAAAGCATAAAAAACAAGAAGTTATGAATATCTACTTGTTTTATACTTTAGGGAATTGGGTAATAAATAATTTCTGTTATGTGAGAGGCTTGGAAAAAGTGGAGTAAATTTCAGAAGGGGGTAAATAAAAAATCCCGCCTGGGCGGGATTTTTTATATTAAATATTAAATTTTCTTAACGTTTATGGCTTGCGGACCTTTTTTCCCTTCACCAATTTCGAAGGAAACATCATCATTTTCTTTTAATTCCCTGCTATTTTGGTCAATTCCGGTATAATGGACAAAAATGTCACCTTTTTCATAGGTTATAAAACCGTAACCTTTTTGGTTATTATACCATTTAACTTTTCCCTGATACATTTTTTAAAATTTATTTGATTAGTAGTTATTTCTTCTATAATTGTTGCGGTTAAAGTTGCGTTCACCTTCAGCCTTAGGCCTTGCTTCGCTTACAGAAATTTCACGGTTCAGCAGATTATAGCCGTTAAGTTCTTCAATGGCTCTTTTTCCATCTTCATCATTGGCCATTTCAACAAAACCAAAACCTTTGCTTCTTCCGGAATACTTATCCTTTACAATTTTCACCGAAGTCACTTCGCCGTATTCTTCAAAAATTTGCTTCAGATTGTCTTCAGTACTGTTGTAACTGATGTTACCTACATAAATGTTCATAGTTTAAATGCTTTTAATAAATAATTTAGTTTTTGCTTTAAGATTAATGTGAGAAAAAAATGACCGGTCTGAAAGGATAACTACGGAAGGCAAGTCTTAAGCAGAGCAGAAATTTAATCACACAACTCAATAAAGTTTTACAAAGATAAACTTTATTTTCAAATATAAATTTAATTCTTTATTTTTTTCAGAAAAAAAAGAGGGTTAGTTCTCTTCACTTTCAATAAATTAATGCGATATAACAATCTGTTATTCAAGTATTGAACTTGTAATTCTGCTGCCATCATTTTAAAAAGGCGAAATATCAGGCTTCTTTACAGCCCGATTTCTTGCGTCTTTTTTAATTCTTTGTATCTTTGAAGCATAAACGTTAATGGAATAAACCCATGCAAAAACTTTTATTACTTGGCGATGAAGCTATAGCACAAGGCGTTCTCGATGCCGGACTTTCAGGAATATATGCTTATCCGGGTACTCCTTCCACAGAGATCATGGAATACATACAGGTTTCTGAACAGGGGGACCGGCAAAACATTCACCGGGAGTGGTCAACCAATGAGAAGACGGCAGTTGAAGAAGCTCTGGGCATGAGTTATGCCGGAAAGCGGGCTATAGTTTGCATGAAGCATGTTGGGTTAAATGTTGCTGCCGATGCCTTTATCAATGCTGCCATTACCGGTATCAACGGGGGATTGGTCGTGCTGGTTGCTGATGACCCTTCCATGCATTCTTCACAAAATGAACAGGACTC